>NZ_CP043056.1:1800000-2100000 GCF_008121535.1 Dolichospermum sp. UHCC 0315A | reverse complement strand
GCGATTTGCTATAATTTCAGAGAATTTCATAATTGGCCTACTATTGTCAATTTTGGATCTTTCAAAAGATGTTAGTCTCAAACCCTTTATGGACAGTAGTTTCAGAAATTAATTTCCCCGGCTGATACAAAACTTTACAAAATTAATAGCTATTCCTTGAACAATTTTAGCCATGAATTTGCTCAGAAATGATCTGATTTGAGCGATAGTAAAAATTTACTATTGACAAATTGGTAAAAAAGTGATATTTGCACTGATATTATAGAGTGAACGTCTAAATATGGGTAGGGGTTTAGAAAATGATTCTAAGTTATCAAATCAGGTACGAGAAATAATTACCAATCTTGAGAATTTAATTTTTGTTACTGCTATTAGTGCTTGGGAAATTTCTATTAAACAGTCTTATTGAGATTTTATATGTTCAGAAATTTGTCTTAAAATTTCTTCAATATCAACAGGTAAATATGGAAAAACGGAATCTTCAAAACCATCATGTAAATGATGGGGATAGGTTAAAATTTCAGGATGATGGGGTGCGTTATCCCAACGTTTTATTAGTTCTCTATTTTCAGTTTGCCAATGGAAACTATATTTAATTATTTCTACTTGTCCTGATGCTATTTGCAAGAATTCAAACATTTCTAAAAAGCTACCATCTTTTAATGTCAGACGATAACGCCATAGTCCTTTATCAGTTTGTGATTCTTCTCGAATAATCGTTACATTTACGACTTCTGGACAAAGTGCAATTACAGATTTTATCCATGCCAAATAGTCATCGGCATTTCTAACATTTTTCATAAAGCTTGTTCTAATTTATGGATTTTTTGTAAGATATCTTTGCGTAGTTCACATAAGCCGAACCATTCAAAAAAATCCATTTCATCTCCTAAATTTCCTGAGTTAAATTGTTCTAAAAATTGTTCAGAAGCGAGTTGATATTTTTTCTCAAATTTATCTATATCCAAGTTATAGATAGCGAGTTTTTGACGATAACGGGTTAAAATTACATTTAAAAGTTGTCCGATAATTCTATCTAATTCTGTGTTGTCGGTACAGTTTTCACTCAACAATTCTAATTTTTCTAATGTATTCATAATTATATATATGTTTTTAGTGAATTTTTTCTTGATTATACACTATTCGAGGCAATAAATACCATATATGGGTGCGGCTCTTTTAATCTGGGGATTGTACAATTTGCCCAAACCCGCTATACTTGTGCAATAAACAGTACAGGTTCTCCAGTTATATTATTCATAATGGCTGTATGATAAGCTTAAATTATATAAAATCAATAATACTTTTGATATTTATAACTTATAGCAATTTGCCTTTAGATTTTCTTAATAATTAATTGAGAATCTTTTCTATTTATCAACGAGGTTGCAATACTTTCCGCGATTTGCTATAATTTCAGAGAATTTCATAATTGGGTTATTATTGTCAATTTTGAATTTTTCAAAAGATGTTAGTCTCAAACCCTTTATTGACAGTAGTTTCAGAAATTAATTTCCCAGGCTAATACAAAACTTTACAAAAATTTTAGCCATAAATTTCCTCAGAAATGATCTAACTGGAGCGATAGTAAAAATTTACTATTGACAAATTGACAAATAAGTGATTAGTAACCTTTCAACGTTATTAACTTTAGTGATATGAAGTCAATATGAATCACCTTAACTTCGATATATGGTAGGGGTTTAGCACTACTCATTGGTGTCAACTTAGGTTACAGATACTTCGACCCTTCGACAGGCTCAGGGCATCGCAAGCTCAGTACAAGTGGCTTATTTGTTTGGCTTCCACACCCGCCAGGGAATAAATTCCTGTCTCATAGCTCAAGTCCGTTAAAACGGACTAATGAATTTTCCTAGTATTTAGTCATCTTTTAGATGACTTTCGCTATTAGCAAGGAACTTGAGTTCCTTGCGGGATGAAGATTTTGCGTTAAGTTGACACCAATGAGCACTACTAAACCCTTACATATCACATCAACTCAACAGTTTTCCTAATATTACTTAACCAACGCAGCATACATTTTTTAAGATCTGCGGGGTTAGTTTGTCAAAGTATGAGGGTATTTATTTTATTTTTTATATTTTTGCAAACCCATGAGATTTAACGGAAGTTTTCTTCCCTAACAACCAATCTAAATGCTGTGGTAATAATTTTGCTAAATCATAATTATTTACTATAGTCTTTCTTGCGGCTGCACGAATAGCTTTCATATCTTGGAAGTTGTCTAACACTTTGTTGACTTTATCTGCTATTTGTTCAGGAGAAAAGAAATCTACTAAAAGTCCATTTTTACCATCTTTAATTACTTCTAAAACTGGTGGAGTATTAGCAGCTATTAACAAACATCCTGTTGACATTGCTTCTAGCATTGACCAGGATAACACAAAGGGACGAGTTAAATAAATATGGGCTGAAGATGCTTGTAAAACTTGGAGATATTCATGATAAGGTAATCTACCAGTAAAGTGTAATCTGGATAAATCTAAATCCAGTTTTTCTAACATTAATTGTTTATAGGTTTTACCATCAGGAAGCTGTTTACCATAGGCTACTCTATCTTCTCCCACAACTACAATATGGCAATTTGGTCGTTGTTGTTGAATTAATGCCACTGCTTCCATAAACTGAGGAAAACCCCGATAAGGTTCCATTCCTCTGCCTACATAGGTGACTAATTCTGAGACATGGGAAAGGTCAAGATTAATGCGGGGTAAAACTAATTTAGCATCTGGCTGAGGTTGAAAAAAATTAGTATCTATCCCATCGTGACAAACATTAATTTTACTATGATATTCTGGGGGAAATTGTTGATGTTGCCAATTAGTGGGAGTAAGACCTCTATTGCAATTATATAAATCAATTAAAATCGGGGCGTTTTTTACACGAATTCGACATAAATCATCTGCATTTAATGGTTCACTAGGATCAAAATCAGCATCAGAACCGCGAGGATGATAAAACCATTCAAAGAAACACAATAATTCTGCTTTGGGAAAAACTTCTTTCATAAATAATGTTAGACCCCAACCAGAATGACCATAAATTATATCTGGGATAAAACCCTGTGCTTTGAGGTTTTCTGCGATTCGATATACAGCTTGTCCGGTGAGAACGGCATTTTCTAAATTGCGGACATAATGATGAGTTTGGGGTGCAGCTTGACGGGAAGGTTCATAAATAACTTTATGTACACCTGGTATTGTTCCTTCTTGACGATTGGTAGTAAATACTATTTGATAATTATCATCTTTTGCTAAAGCTGTGGCTAGGTGACGAAATTGGGCGGGAAAATTGGGATGTAAGAATAAAATGCGTTTGGGAGTTATGGCAGCATTTTTCATAAAGTTTCAATATTTATTTCTAAGTAATAGAATCACGTGAATCATTAAGAGTAATCTAGTATAAGCTCGACGTTTTAACAATCATCAAGAGAAGCGATTCCACAGGAAAAATCAGAGCAGGAGTGATGACTAGAGAGAGTTTCAGGTGGATAAATTTGCTCAGAAATGATCTAATTTGAGCGATCGCAAAAATTCCTTATTGACAAATTGATAAATAAGTGATACATGACTTGTCACCCGTTAAGGGGTTTAGCAGTGCTAAACCCCTACAAATCGCATCAATTACAGGATGGTTTAATACTAATGTAGAGACGTTTCATGAAACATCTCTACAATGTGGTTTCTCTAAAGGATACCAGAAGCTATGCTAAGGTAGTTGTAAAGTTATAGAGTCCTAAAGTACCTGTTAATCCTGTCACCTCAATGATGGCATCAGTAGTTGCACTAAACCCGGCTGTAGCATCATTAATAGCCACAAAGGTACGGCTACCAAGGCTGAATTGAGCAGCAGAGTTAGCTGCAAAAGTAGCAGTAGTTAACTTAGCTGCAATTTGGGTTGTATCCAATGTTGCCACAGATCCGGCATTATTGAATACTGAGCGTGCTGTGGAAACGACGAATAAATCATTACCAGCAGTAGCATTGAAGTCGGTAATCACGTCAAAGCTGTTGAAAACGGAATCAGCTAAGTTGCGGTAGTCAAAACGATCTGCTCCAAGACCTCCAGTAAGAGTATCTTTGCCTGCTCCGCCATTGAGGGTATCGCTATTATAGTTGAAAGCATTACTGCCAATTTCGACGATGCCTCTCTGCAATTTACCAAAGTCAGGACGATCGTTCCACTTTCCTACACCACCAAAATTGAATTCCGCGTAGTCTTCATTGCCAGCATTATTGGGTTCACCTGGAGCCCAGTTGGTATAAGTAACAGCTTCTCCATTTGCCCATTTAAATGTTCCTTCAGTCACCTGATCTGTCAAACCAATCCATAAACCTTCTGAACCACCAAAGGTGTTAACTAGAAATTGATTTTCTGCAGCATCATTAACGGTAACAAGATTACCACCTAAAGAAACCGCTTGCGCTTGTGCTTGAGTCCAACTACCTGCATTACTCAAAAAGTAAGATTTGCCATTATAGTTGAAAATGGGAGCATTACTGCCGATTTCGACGATGCCTCTCTGCAATTTACCAAAGTCAGGACGATCGTTCCACTTTCCTACACCACCAAAATTGAATTCCGCGTAGTCTTCATTGCCAGCATTATTGGGTTCACCTGGAGCCCAGTTGGTATAAGTAACAGCTTCTCCATTTGCCCATTTAAATGTTCCTTCAGTCACCTGATCTGTCAAACCAATCCATAAATTTTCTGAACCACCAAAGGTGTTAACTAGAAATTGATTTTCTGCAGCATCATTAACGGTAACAAGATTACCACCTAAAGAAACCGCTTGCGCTTGTGCTTGAGTCCAACTACCTGCATTACTCAAAAAGTAAGATTTGCCATTATAGTTGAAAATGGGAGCATTACTGCCGATTTCGACGATGCCTCTCTGCAATTTACCAAAGTCAGGACGATCGTTCCATTTTCCTACACCACCAAAATTGAATTCCGCGTAGTCTTCATTGCCAGCATTATTGGGTTCACCTGGAGCCCAGTTGGTATAAGTAACAGCTTCTCCATTTGCCCATTTAAATGTTCCTTCAGTCACCTGATCTGTCAAACCAATCCATAAATTTTCTGAACCACCAAAGGTGTTAACTAGAAATTGATTTTCTGCAGCATCATTAACGGTAACAAGATTACCACCTAAAGAAACCGCTTGCGCTTGTGCTTGAGTCCAACTACCTGCATTACTCAAAAAGTAAGATTTGCCATTATAGTTGAAAATGGGAGCATTACTGCCGATTTCGACGATGCCTCTCTGCAATTTACCAAAGTCAGGACGATCGTTCCACTTTCCTACACCACCAAAATTGAATTCCGCGTAGTCTTCATTGCCAGCATTATTGGGTTCACCTGGAGCCCAGTTGGTATAAGTAACAGCTTCTCCATTTGCCCATTTAAATGTTCCTTCAGTCACCTGATCTGTCAAACCAATCCATAAATTTTCTGAACCACCAAAGGTGTTAACTAGAAATTGATTTTCTGCAGCATCATTAACGGTAACAAGATTACCACCTAAAGAAACCGCTTGCGCTTGTGCTTGAGTCCAACTACCTGCATTACTCAAAAAGTAAGATTTGCCATTATAGTTGAAAATGGGAGCATTACTGCCGATTTCGACGATGCCTCTCTGCAATTTACCAAAGTCAGGACGATCGTTCCACTTTCCTACACCAGCATAGAGTTCCGCGTAGTCTTCATTGCCAACATTATTGGGTTCACCTGGAGCCCAGTTGGTATAAGTAACAGCTTCTCCATTTGCCCATTTAAATGTTCCTTCAGTCACCTGATCTGTCAAACCAATCCATAAATCTTCTGAACCACCAAAGGTGTTAACTAGAAATTGATTTTCTGCAGCATCATTAACGGTAACAAGATTACCACCTAAAGAAACCGCTTGCGCTTGTGCCTGAGTCCAACTACCTGCATTACTCAAAAAGTAAAATTTGCCATTATAGGTGAAAATGGGAGCAGTAACATCACCAAAAATCTGGTCATTACCCGCACCACCACTGAGGATATCATAACCAGCACTACCATTTAAAATGTCATTACCAGCACCACCATAAAGGTGGTCATTGCCAGTTCCACCATCTAAGACATCATCACCATCATCACCTAAAAGGAGGTCATTATCACTGTTTCCATAAAGGTAGTCATTGCCAGTTCCACCATAAAGCATATCCTCACAATCATCACCAGAAAGGGTGTCATTACCATCTTCGCCAAATAAAAGATCATTACCTTTTTTGCCAGAGATGGTGTCAGGTGTATTTTCTCCATGCAGAATATCATTGCCATCAGTGCTAGCTATATTTTTACCACTAATAATAGGAGTATCCCTGATTGTATCGCCTATTTGGTGTTGAGGTTCTTTGTCGGCTGGAGCATCCAAACTATCATGCAGGGTCTTGATTTTGGTTGTTGCATATTGACCGATAGTTCTTGCCTCTTGAGAATGGATTACCTGCCAGTTCCCATCAAAAGAAACCTTAATACCTATTGTAGATTCCCACAATGTACCCCTAAATGCTGTTCCCCAAGCCGCAACATAGTCATTGCTCAAGTTGTTATCATTTGTGTACTCAACATAAACCTCACCAGAACCTAGATTTGTTCCACCTATGAATGGCACAAAACTAGGAATATTGACATTGGCTTCACCGAACATATAAAGGTTTAAGTTGGAGGTAGTTAAGAACTGAGTTTTTGTGGTGATGAATTTACCTAAGATATTGAATTCAGATGATGCCCACAAATAACCTTTACCCCAATTGACTTCAGCAAGTCCCTTGCCTGTCATCAAACCGCCAAGAACGGTAATGTCGCCATCTGTTGTGAGATTGCTGCTGGTAATTGTTGCACTTGCATTTAAATCAACCAGTGAGCCACGCTTATTACCACCAGCCCAAGATGGTAGATTTAAGTTAATTTCAGCGCCTGCTGTTATACCAACTGTGCCAGTAAATGCAGAGGTGTTTCCTCCCTGATATTTTCCTTCTATGCTTTGAAGAAATGCACCTGTACTACCAATAGGTTTATTAAGGCGATCTGCTTTAATATCAGCATAAGTTAATACACCATTGTCGAAAATAACATCAGCCCCAATCTCAATATTACTGGGGATTATTAAAGTACCTTTAGCCGTTACTCTTTTATTTGTTGTATTAATCCCCAATTCTGCTGATTTGATTGTCCATCCTGTTGCTATGACGATATTGCTTGCTGAGAATGTACCAACAACTTCCACAGGATTAACAGAGTTGTTGCTAATTTTGATATAGTTTGAGCCACTAAAATTAGCGGTTAAATTGTAAAACTTGGGAAGTACCAATTGACCTTGAATTTTAAAGTATTTTTCTAAAACGGTTTTGCCGTCTTTATCTAATACTTTGGCGTATTCAAGTGTAATATCTGTACCTATTGCTCGCAGGTTTTCTAAACCCAAAAGATTTTTATCAAAATTAGGAATTTTAACTATACCACCAGTTAAGTCAATTCCATACTCATTAACAACTAAGTAATTTAAACCAGTTATATCTACAGTGGCTTTTCCTAATGCTTCAGGAAGAATTAACTTACCTTGAGTTTTAAGTTCTGGGTCCCATAGTATTGTATCAGTAAGATTTCGGTCAGGAGTAAAGGTTATGGTTCTCAGGTCAACTTCTGTACCGAAAAATGTAAAGTCAGTTCCTGCTAGGCTGGTTGCACGAATTTGTTTTAGTCTGCCGTTTTCAAATGCTAAACCTAGATCAAGATAGTTATTACTTGAAGTGTAAAGTTTTGCAGTACCTTCGACTTTATTACTTAAGTTGTCATAGGTTTTATTTACCTTGACGTTAATATTTGTAAGTTTCCAGTCGCCATAGATATTTATATCACTGACAGAAAAATCGGCAGCCATAGCAAACTGAAGCGCATCGTTTACCTTCTTGACTTTGATGTAATTTCCGCCCTGTAGATCAAATGTGGCGTTTTTGAGACTGGGAATGGTAAATTTACCTGTAATTGTTGCTTCTGATTCCTGAAAGTTAAAGTCTAAAGCAGCGTCTTTAGTTTGAATTTCTATTAAACCTAAAGCATTAAATTTTCTTGTTCCTGGTAGTTTTAATGACCCACCTGTTACCGTAACTCCATAATCTCCAAGGGTAATGGAGGTAGTTTGTCCAGACGGTATAATTTCAGAACCTGGAATACCCAGAAGAATTTTATTATTACTCCCTGTTTGAGAATCAACTTTGACTGCAACTTCTAAACCACCTAATTCTTTAGGTAATGTAACCGAACCTTGCATTTCTAGATGATCATCAACGAATGCTAAATCTATTAGTTTAACTTCAAATCCACCTATTGTATAATCTGGATCGCTATCTGTTCCTAAGTCAGTAATTGTTGCAGCTAGTTTATCTGGATCTAATTTCATTTCTCCTACAAATAAAGGAGAGTCTCCGTTATTTCCTTGGGCTGCATAAATTTTAGGATTATTACCAGAAGCATCTTTTTTTACGTATATCCATTCTTTACCATTAGCATCTTTAGAAACTTCTACTTTTCCACCATCAACGATAATTAGGGGATTAAAAACATTGTCATTATTGTCACCTAAATAAAGTAATTGCTTTTCCCAAGATATAATTTGAGTATTTGTTGAATCAGCTAAACTAGATGATGTCGTTGTAGTCGTACTTGAGCTTTGATTGAAATACTTTCCTTTTTTTATCTGAGTTTTTCCAGTATTAAATTCATCTGCATTTCTTTTTTTCCCGCTTGTATTATCAATATTAGGACTATCAGGGAAAATATCCGCAAATACAGGATAATGGGCATCACTTTTTAATGTATAAGGGATATTATAAGGCTGGATATTTTGAGAAAGCCCAGCAAAAATAAAGTCATTTGCTTGGCCTTTCTTGTTCATGTTAAATGCGTCTAAAGTATTGTTAGTAAATAAACTTTGTTGTGCTAATTGTTTGCTTGAAACATTCAAGTCACCCAATAAAACCATACTATTTTTATTTATTGAAGCATCATTTGTGACAAGATCGTTAAAAGATGTTAATGCTGCTATGGAGGGATTACTAGCTGCTGTTACACCTTGTGGTAGTGTCCATACAGATTTATTTTTACTTCCTGCTTCATTGTGCCAAGTAAATAAAGTGTAATTTTGTCCATTTTTAGTGATATCTAGTTTAATTGGAGGACGATAATATACATCTGCGTTATTATTTGTTAACTTATATCCTGATTTCCATTTGTCATCTGCTGGTTTGTAAAAATCAATGTTTGACGGTATAATTGTATTTTTGTTATATAAAACAAGGTATCCTGTAGTAGTAGCCGAATACCATTGTTGAGAATCTGTTTGAGAATATTCTTTGGCAACATATTTAATATCATATTTATTTGAAGTAGCGTTATTGATAATAGTTATTAACTTATTAAGCTCCGTTTGATTGTCCAGTTTAATCGTGAGAACTTCCTGTAAAACGATTACATCTATATCATGTGAAGAACCTAGTTGAGATATCGCTTTTAGACGATCTTCAAAACTAGATGGACTAGAACCGTTTCCGTTACCACCATAGATATTCCATGTAGCTACTCTGAGAACATTAGTGTTATTATTCTCAAGCGTAATAGATCCATTATTACGAATGGTAGTTATCTCTTGACCATTACGAATAACGGTAATTATGTCATTTTCTGTTTTTAATGCTTGTAACTCCTCATTAGTCAGAGTATTCCCTAGCACCAGTTCAGAAAAAATATCCCCTTCATCACCAGGAGAATCAATCTCATTAATCTGAGCATCAACAAAATGCCCAGTTTCTTCTAATAAAACATCAGTGATTTTTGAACTATTATTATAATTGTCAGTTAAAAACTCTACTGATAAATAAACTAATCCCGTGTCCGCAGAAAACGCACCATTCCCACCATAAATATCAGCGCGATTAACAATCTTGATAGTAGGAATATTAGTAAAATTCCTGTCAGCAAAATTATTAAATAATTTATCTGCTACTTCCCGATTAAAATCAGTACCAAAAGCTGTCTCTAACTTCTGGCTGTACTCAGGATCAAAACGGAACTTGCTGAGATAGTCATAGCTATCCCGTAATGCTTTATCTACTATTCCATAGATATCCAACAAGTCCAATTCGCTGTGATTCTGAAGAGTATCAGCAAAAATAACCTTCAGATTATCCTTAACTTTGGTTTCATCTAACTGTGTTTCAGGATTTTTAGAAACCTCAACAATAGTTCTACTAATAACTGTATCTGCTACACTCTCAACATGATTACCAAGATTACTGCTCACCACAGCATGAATAGGCTGATACTGTTCTAATTCACTGTCGTTATGATTGAAGAGGGTAGATTTTTTTAACCCTCTGTTTACTGTAAAGAAAGGGCTATTATCTATATTGTTATCGAGTAAATTAGTTACGAAGAAAGGAATGATATTATCTGTACTTTTCTGCTTTTGTATATCTACAAATCCATTCTCTAAAGTAGAAACTTGTCCATGCTTACTGACATGATAACTATCAACAACAACTGATGTCGTGATTTGCGAAACCTTGTCTGTCTTGGGAGTCAATCTAAATTGAGAATCACCCACCAATCCGCCATTTTCCAGGAAATTAGTCAATAAATCTGGATAATTGATTGTTTCCCCAGGAAAACGGAGTTTAGATGTATGGTTTGGTACAGTTTTGAAGTTTTTCATGATACACCCTTTTAGTTTACTTAGCATATACGCAATCTACCAAACCCTGTACCAACTTCCGTACTGACTTCATCTGACTTCATCTGACTTGAGAGCTAATTTTGACACCAAAAAACAAAACAACCATTGTCATCTATCTAAAGTATGAGAAGATATGACTCATAACATCTGAAATTTAGTCAAATCTGCTTGAAAAAGTAAATTATTTAACATTATGCCAAAGTCAATTAAGGTAAGCAATGACTGTATTCAACAGGTTAATATGGCACTTGGAGTTAATGGCTACCCCAACCAAAGAGCTTTAGCTTATGATACTGGATTGTCCTTAACTACAATTAGCAACTTCCTGACCGGTAAACCTGTTAGTTATACAAGCTTTGAAGAACTGTGTCGGCGATTAAATCTAGATTGGCGAGAAATTACTACCAGTGTTGAAGTAATATTTCCCCCCCCCCGCATACGCACAAATACGCAAAAAAAAACCAAATTTAAATCAATTCCTAGACTGGGGAACTGCAATTGATATTTCAGCATTTTACGGATATAGCCAAGAACTGACACAATTGCAGTCATGGATTTTACAAGATGGTTGTCGCTTACTAGGATTATTCGGTATCGGTGGAGTTGGGAAAACAACCTTAGCTACCCAACTTGCAAAACAAATTCAGAATCAATTTGATTACGTTTTTTGGCGTTCAGTACCGACAGTTCCATGTTTTGATAGTATGATGACTGACTTGCTATCTTTATTCTCCCATCACAAAGACAACAAACTCAATATTAATCAAATTATCTATTATTTGCGTACCCATCGTTGTCTGATTATTTTGGATCATGTAGATATTGATCATCTAAAATATATGCAATTCATCAAAATAATTACTGAAACCCATCATCAAAGTTGTGTGATTTTCACCAGTCGAGAACAATATCAAGAATTCACCTTTTTAGAATATTGGCTATCATCAGTACGTTGTTTAAAGTTGTCTAATTCCTTAGAAATAGCCTTGTCTCTGATAGAATCACAACCACTATGGGGAACTGATCAAGAAAAGGATGATTTCTGTAATTTCTGTAATAATAATCCTTTGAAAGTTAAACAAATGATTGTTTCTATAATTCATTTATATAATGGGGATATTGGTAAGTTTTTAAAACGAAGTACATAATAGAGAGAACTTATATACTGGACAAATTTACGATTATATGTATTAATGAAATTGCCTCTTTTCAGACTTTTGGTGATAAGGTTCATTCTCGCTCCTATTCCTCTAAGAGGATGTTCTAAAAGTTTTTAATGTGTAAACAGACCCCTCTCCAAACCTCTCCCCTACCAGGGGAGAGGCTTTAAAACCCCCATTCCCTTGTAGGGAAGGGGGGGAGGGGGGTTAGGTTTTTGGAGATTATGGGTTTCATATAATACTTTTCAAACAACCTCTAAGAGGATGTTTTAAAAGTTTTTAATGTGTAAACAGACCCCTCTCCAAACCTCTCCCCTGGTAGGGGAGAGGCTTTAAAACCCCCATTCCCTTGTAGGGAAGGGGGGGAGGGGGGTTAGGTTTTTGGAGATTATGGGTTTCATATAATACTTTTCAAACAACCTCTAACACTGTTTTGCATCTGCTGGATTCACAAAATCATGTAAATCAGCATCCCAAATACTAATATAAATAAAATCACAACTTTGTCGAACTATTTGACCTTTTACCCCACCCTTACTAAAAGTAAAATTATCTGTTTGTCGTTGTTGAACTTGTTGCAGTCCTTGTTTAATTTCTGCTGTAGCTTCTCCCTTCAATAAACCATTGAGAGTTGTCTGCATAACTTCAGGTTCTACTGATGATGCAAAAGCTGCTTCTGTTTGTTTTAGAGTTCCAGTTTTCTTGTCAAATAAGTAGCCTAAATCAATTTTCTTAGGGATAACTTGATAAGTAACAGCGCGGGTATTTCCCCATAATCCTCTTAAATCTTTCTTTGGTTTACCTAGCGTTTCTTCTACACTACTTCTTGGTGTACCTGTAGGAAATGCTGGGACAGTTTCCCTAATATTAGTAGCTACTTGATCACGTTTTCCCTTTCCTTTCTTCTTTCCTGTTTCTTCAATAGTTAAAGTTGGTTCAGTTGTAGGAACTACAGACGTTTGTTCCTGTTCATTTTTTATTTCTGGTTGTGGAGTTGATTCTATTGAAGGAGTAGGAGTATTTTCAGGAATTGTCTCTGTGGGTTCAGGTAATATTGAAGGAGTAGGAGATACAGTTGCTTCAGAAATGGGAGTATTTACAGTTGTTGGTATTGGTGTTGGTGTTAGGATTGATGTTGGGGTTGGGGTTGGGGTTGGGGTTGGTGTTTCTGTGATGTTGGAATTAGTGACAATGGAATTTGTGGTTTGTGGTCGGTTTATGCTAGAAATAGCCATTGCACCAATTAAACTCCCTACCATCACGCTACCAATAATCACCGCTGGTTTTTGCCAAATTTGCTGATTATTCCCAGTTTTAACCACGGGATTTTGAGAGAGTGAAGATATAGGTTGATTTAGTGCGGCAGGAGTGAGGCGAATTGTTGCTGCTGTTTGATTAATATGATAAACTTGTGAGGGAATAGAAGTGTCAGATTTTAAAGCATATAACATTTTATTCGCAGTAGTAAAGCGATCGCTCATGCGTGGTTCAATCGCTTGAGTTAGTAGCATTACTAATTGGGGAGAAATCCCCCCAGCGAATTGTTGCCAAATAACCTGTCCCGTGTGAGGATGAGTTTCTAATTCTTGAGGATATTTACCCGTAAGTAAATAAATAGCCGTTAAACCCAAACTATAAATATCAGTAGCATAAACCGGACGACCAATAGCTTGTTCACTAGGCATAAAACCAGGAGTCCCAATCACTAGAGACTGAGTAGGATGTCCAGCAGCATTAATAGTAGTCCGAATAGTTTCTTTAACCGCACCGAAATCAATTAAAACTGGTTTATTATCTATTTCCCGCAAAATAATATTATCTGGTTTAATATCTCGATGAATAATCCCTTTACTGTGGACATAATCCAACACAGACAGCAAACTTAACAGAATTTCTCTAACAGTATTTTCCTGTAATTGTCCTTGAGATTGAATCACATTAGTCAAAGTGTGACCATGCACCCATTCTTGCACCAGATAAAAGAGACCATTTTCCGAAAAATAAGCATAAAGTTGGGGAATTTGGTCATTAGCTTCCCCCAAATACTCCAACGTCGCAGCTTCCCTCTCAAACCGTTGTTGAATTACTTGATAAGTTTTGGGGTCATTGCTAATAGGTTTAAGTTGCTTAATCACACAACGACGACGGGAAGGCATATAGGTATCTTCAGCGAGAAAAGTTTCACCAAACCCTCCTGCACCTAAAACCTGAATAACCTGATAACGATTGTTTAGCAACTTCATAATTATGAAAAATTACCAATATATTTAATACCAAATTTTATGTGAAACTGCACAAAAAAATAATCATCCATATTTATCTGCGTTTATCGGCGTTCATCTGCGGTCAATAATTCTTAAAATCTTATTCTATGCAACTTCATCTTAATTTGGTAGAACCAATCAACATCTCCAGAAATTAAACATCCCCAAATCAGAATCAGGATACCCAAGATCAAAAGATAAACAAAATAATTAAATCCTGTAAATCCTGAAATCCCGTAAATCCTGATTCAGACAAAAAATCAACTAGACCAAAGCAGCAGCCTGTTTCTTAAAAAAAGCTTGTAAAACAGTTTCCGCAATTTGAGGACTACTCAAACCTAACTCCGCAAAAGATTGATCCGGTGTGGCATGATCTACCAAAATATCAGGAACACCAATCCGCTTCACAGGGACAACAATATCAGCATCAAGTAAAGCCTCAGCCACCGCAGAACCAAAACCACCCATTAAACAACCTTCTTCCAAAGTCACAACCCGACCAATTTGTTTAGCCAAAGGTAAAATCAACTCAGTATCCAAAGGCTTAACAAAACGGGCATTAATCACAGTTGCTTCAATCCCATGTTCGCTGAGAATTTCCGCCGCTTGCATTGCCGGGTAAACCATTGTACCATAGCCCACAATTAACACATCATCCCCTTGACGGAGAATTTCCCCCTTGCCGATTTCCAGAGATTCCCAACCTTCCTCCATTAAGGGGACACCGTGACCATTACCACGGGGGAAACGCATAGAAATCGGTCCATCAGTGTAATTAATCCCAGTCACAACCATCCGTTGTAATTCCGCCTCATCCTTGGGAGCCATTACCACCATATTCGGAATGAAACGCAGATAAGCGATATCATACATACCTTGGTGAGTCGGACCATCAGCACCAACAATCCCCGCCCGATCTAAACAGAAGAATACAGGTAGATTTTGAATGCAAACATCATGAATAATTTGGTCAAAGGCGCGTTGTAAGAAAGTCGAGTAAATAGCAGCAACAGGACGCATACCTTCACAAGCTAAACCGGCAGCCAAGGTAATAGCGTGTTGTTCAGCAATACCCACATCAATATACTGGTTAGGCAATTTAGCTTGTAGTTTATCTAAACCTGTACCAGTCGCCATTGCGGCTGTGATGCCGACGATTTTAGGATTTTGTGCCGCCAGTGTCACTAAAGTATGAGAAAAGACCTTAGCGTAAGCGGGGGGTTTAGGTTTGTTGGAAGGAATCGCTTTCCCAGTGGTTAAATTAAAGGGAGTTTGGGCATGGTAGCCTACTTGATCTTTTTCCGCTAGTTCATAGCCTTTACCCTTAGTTGTCACTACGTGAACCAAAACAGGTCCAGTAATTTGATGTGCCTGTTGGAATGTGGCAATTAACTCTTCTAAATTATGGCCATCAACTGGCCCCATGTAGGTAAAGCCCAATTCTTCAAAAACAGCGCCGACTTTGGGAACTGCTAACCGCTTCATACCTTCTTTGATGCGTTCCAGTTCTGGGGAAAGCGATTCACCCACAAAAGGCAGATGTTTTAACTGTTCCTCAATTCCATCTGAGAGAAACTGCACCGGCGCACTCAGACGCATTTTATTCAGATAACGAGGAATCGCCCCCACATTGGGAGAAATGGACATCTCGTTATCATTGAGAACCACCAGGAGATTAGTTTTGGGTAAGTGTCCCGCGTGGTTAATCGCTTCTAGCGCCATGCCTCCAGTTAAAGCCCCATCACCAATCACAGCAACGGTTTTAAATTTTTCCCCTTTTAAGTCGCGGGCTAAAGCCATTCCCAGGGCGGCAGAAATGCTTGTAGAAGCGTGTCCTGCCCCAAAATGATCAAATTTGTTCTCGCCGCGTTTAAGATAACCTGCAACGCCGTCTTTTTGGCGAAGAGTGTCGAAATTACTGTAGCGTCCGGTAATTAATTTGTGGGGATAAGCTTGATGTCCTACGTCCCATGTGACCTTATCCCGATCTAAATCTAAGGTTTGATAAAGCCCCAGTGTTAATTCGACAACGCCCAAACCCGGACCCAAATGCCCTCCAAAGGCTGCTACGGTTTGTAGGTGCTTCTCACGAATTTGCCGGGCAATTTGTTCTAACTGCCGAATTGACAAACCATGCAACTGGTTAGGATGGGTAATTTCACTCAAGTGCATATTATCGGCTTTTCCTCTGTTAAGTCTTCTTTTGGAATAATTTTATTTTCCCACTTTCGGTGGCTTCTAAAATATAACTGTCATTAATTATTGTTGTACAACTATAACCTTTGCGCGTTATTAATAGCTATGTATACCAATTTTAATGGGTACGACAGGACTCGAACCTGTGACCGTCCGCTTAGAAGGCGGATGCTCTATCCAACTGAGCTACGTACCCATGAAGCCTTCACAATCATAGCTAAAATTGTCTAAATAAGCAAGAGAAAATTAAAAATTTCCTAATTTCATTCAGAGGGAACAGGGAACGGGCAACAGGGAACAGAAAAAACTCATGTTTTTAACCGTTTATTTGCCACAGAGATAACCGGGGTATTACAGAAAAATCAATTTCCCGATATATCTGCCGCAGATGCAGTAAAATCTTTCCTAACCGCGAATTTGTCATAGGTCAGTAAAATGCCAGCTTGGCAAGAAACTCATGTAATTCTTTTTTGAGAAGAACTGCACAGATTAGGAAAAACATACTTTGGTGACACCAAGAACTATTTATCAGTTGGTCACAAAAATCTCCACTTCATCAGCTTTGGCGTTAAGGTGGATATTGATTTGTTAAAAAACAACTCTTAACTGGCACTTGCCTTTAACTGGCTATTGTCTATCACACAAGTACGTAAATGCCAATTATTTCATCAATTTTGTAAACAATATTACATTCAGAGCATTTACCTAGTTAATCTCTATGAGTAAATCTTACGACAACTCATCCGATCTCAAGCCCACCTACTTAACTACTCAAAACCTTGTTCTTTGCTGTTTTAGCTGGGCTGTTTTAGCATTGTTATACTTTTTGTTGTTCAGTGCCAAAATCCCTGACCCAGAGCAAGCAGGAATAGAAGTTCGCGCCCAGTCGTATGTAATTGGTACAAATATTTTTGAAGCTGTGGCTTATTTGGGTGCAAGTCTCTTATGCTGGAGGAACTGGCGGAGTACCCAAATGGTTAGTAGTGGAAAAGTCTGGCTCTCAATCGGGTTAGGAATGTTTGCTTATTTTATAGGTGGACTCGTTTTCGGCTATATAGAAATCGTCCTAAAACAAGAGCCAGATGTATCTATTGCTGATATATTTTTTGTCCTCACATATTTATGTTTAGGGACTGGTATGGCTTTAGCCTTGCTTTCTCGCCGCATTCATCTAGACCCATGGCAATGGCTAATTGTAGCAGCAGTTGGCGGATTAGGCAGTTTTCTCCCTTGGTTGATTTCTCAAAAAGAGCAAACATCAACTGAACAGATAGCCTTTTTTCTCAACTTGTTTTACATAGTTAGCGATGTGGCATTATTAATTATTGCCACAACTATGCTGCTGGCTTTTTGGGGACGTAAAGTCTCCTTGTCTTGGCGAATGATTGCCGCAGCCGCATTTTCGCTCTACATTGCAGATATGCAGATATGTGGTTTAAATTCTCCCAATGACCTAATTATCAAAGTGGAGACATACTAGAAGTATTCTGGGTGTTTAGTGGAGTGTTATTCGGTCTGGGTGCTGTTCTAGAATATGACGCATCATTGAGTCTTAAAGGCCGAGACCGTGGACGCAAACTAACTTAACAAATTTTGGTGTCTACCGTGAGAAAATTAACAGATTCTGACAAACAAGAAATTCTCAAGCTATATCGAGAAACTGCGGAAACAACCTCGACTTTAGCAGAACGCTATGGTGTGAGTAACTCTACAATTAGCCGTCTGCTTAAAAGTACCTTACCAGAAGAAGAGTACGAATTTCTCGTCTCTTTAAAACGTGCTGCTAGAACCCCTGAAGGCAGAGCGCAGGTAAGTTATGAGCAGTTACCGCTGTTGACCCAACCACCATTGGTAGTAGAGGCTTCTAGCAGCGTCCGCAGTGGTGGGGAGTTATTGAACCCAAAAGTAGAAAAGCCCACAATAGAAGCAGAAGCATTACCAAAACCAGAACCAAAACCAGAAGCATTACCAGAACCAGAACCAGAGAATGATTTTGATTTTGATCAACCGATTCCGGCTAATAGACGGGTGAAAACACGCTCCTCAGCAGTGGAAAAACCCAAGCTTCCTGTTATCAAGGAAACTCCTATTGTCAAAGAACTGGAAATTGTTAGACACAAGCCAACGGAAACGCCAATTGTTCCCAAACCAAAGATAGAGGTAGAAACTCGATATTCACAGCCGAGTCTGTTTGCGGAAATTCTCGATGAAGATTTGTTGGATGAACCTGATGATTTAGAAGATGACGATTTAGATGATGATTTGTATGAGGATGAGGAGGACTTTGAGGACGAAGACTATGAAGCTCCAAAACCCCTAGTTACTAGACGGGGAAATGGGGAAGTATCTGTACAAGTTTTACCATTGTCAGTCGCTAATTTACCGAAAACTTGCTATTTGGTAATTGATCGTTCTGCGGAGTTAATTACCCGGCCACTCAAGGATTTTGGTGATTTGGGTCTCATTCCTAGTTTGGAAAATCAACAGAAAACGCTGCCGATTTTTGACAACCACAGAGTAGCTAAACGCTTTTCTACTAAGCGCGATCGCGTGATTAAAGTTCCCGATAGTCAAATGCTCCATAAAGCTAGTAGCCATTTACAAGCTAAAGGGATTACGCGACTGTTGATTGATGGTCAAGTCTACTCATTGTCTTTGGTCTAAGGCAATGCGAATATTTGCTGGTTGGAGTAGTTAGCTACTCTAACCGCCGCTTGATCAAGGTGGCCTCTGACCATGTTAAAATCAAAATAATATTCATAATTCCGACTAATTTTAAGTAGTTTATTTAGCCAAATAGGTGCTATTAATTGCTTAATTTCAATTTTGTCTACCGCTTTATTCAGAAACGTATCTACCGTAATGGTTAACACTGCTGCTTCTCCTGCGACCAATCGTCAGCCTTCTAAAGTCGAAGGTATCAAAGAAAATAGTAATTTTTTACGTGAACCTGTTGCCACTGAGCTACTTCAGGACACTACCCACTTTAGTGAAGACGCAATTCAGATTCTCAAGTTTCACGGTTCTTATCAACAGGATAACCGTGATAACCGCATCAAGGGTCAGGAAAAAGATTACCAAATGATGCTGCGGACAAAAAATCCCGGTGGTTTAGTACCCCCTGAGCTTTATTTGGCTTTGGACAAACTGGCTGATGAATATGGTAATCATACCCTCAGAGCTACTACTCGCCAAGGCTTTCAGCTACATGGTATCTTAAAAAAGAACCTGAAAGCGGCGATCGCTACAATTGTTCAAAATCTTGGTTCAACCTTGGGCGCTTGTGGTGACATTAACCGCAACGTCATGGCTCCTCCAGCCCCCTTTAAAAATCGCTCAGAATATCAGTATGCTTGGGAATATGCCCAAAATATCGCTGATTTACTTTCTCCCCAAACCGGTGCTTATTATGAAATTTGGTTAGATGGGGAAAAAGCCATTAGCGCTCAAGAACATCCAGATGTCAAAGCAGCCCGACAAACCAACGGTAATGGTACTATTCTTCATGATTCCGTAGAACCCATCTATGGAACTCACTATATGCCCCGCAAATTTAAAATTTGCGTCACAGTTCCCGGTGATAATTCCGTTGATTTGTATTCCCAAGATTTGACTTTGGTAGTGATTACCAATAAAAAAGGTGCATTAGCAGGATTTAATATTTTTGCTGGTGGTGGTTTGGGGAGAACTCATAATAAAGAAGAAACCTTTGCCAGAGCCGCTGACCCCATTGGCTATGTAGCCAAAGCTGATGTATATAATCTTGTAAAGGCTATAGTTGCGACACAACGAGATTATGGCGATCGCACGGACAGACGACACGCGAGGTTAAAATACTTAATTAATGATTGGGGTGTAGATAAATTCCGCACTCAAGTCGAAGAATATCTTGGTAAACCCATCGAACCTTTTAAACCTCTGATCCAGTTTAAATATAAAGACTTTTTGGGCTGGAATGAACAAGGCGATGGTAAACTCTTTCTGGGTATTTCCATTGATAACGGGCGTGTGAAAGATGACGGAACATTCCAACTAAAAACCGCTTTGCGGACAATTGTTGAACAATTTAACCTGCCTATTCGGCTCACAGGTAATCAAAATCTGCTATTTTACGATATTGCGCCTGAAGATAAAGAAGCAATTCAAGAGATTCTGGATAAATGTGGCGTTGTTGCTGATCCTAGCCAAATAGCAGCATTAACCCGCTATGCTATGGCTTGTCCGGCTTTACCTACTTGCGGTTTAGCAATCACAGAATCGGAAAGAGCCATTCCTGGAATTTTAGAACGAATTCGGGCTTTATTAGATAAATTGGGTTTACAAAATCAGCATTTTGTGATTAGAATGACCGGTTGCCCTAACGGTTGCGCTCGTCCTTATATGGCAGAATTGGGTTTGGTGGGTAGCGCTGTGGAATCTTATCAAGTATGGTTGGGTGGTTCACCAAATCAAACTCGGTTAGCGCAACCTTTTGTGGAAAGACTGCACCACAATGATCTTGAAAGTTTTCTAGAACCGATTTTTGTCTTCTTTAAAAAGTCGCGGACACCGAAAGAAAGTTTTGGGGATTTTTGCGACAGATTGGGTTTTGATGCAATTAGGGAATTTGTGGCTGATTACACACCAGGAGATCCTACCAGCAGCGGTAAATCCCGTCACCGCATCAGTCTGCGGGATGATTTTTACGCGCAACTCAAGGAAACGGCGGAAAAGCAAGAACGACCGATGACTGATTTGGTACATGAGGCTTTGGAGGCTTATTTCCAAACTCTGTAGGAATATATTCTCACGCAAAGGCGCAAAGGCGCAAAGTTGTTTTTGGGGTTTTTGCGTGAGATTTGATTAGTAAAAAGGGTGACTAGTAGTGTCAAGTATGGAAAAATCCTCAAATTTAAGAAATTGCCAAAAAGTTTGTTGATGCTCATAGCTTCAGTATAAAATTGGTGTTATTATATTAATTAGCACTTTATTCCCACCCTATGTTTCGTTCACGCTCGAATTTTTTGCGTGCGCTTCCAAAAAAGATAGTGCTTTTTATGATTAGGGGATGGGGCGTGTGCAATTAGTAAGGATTGCAAAAGGATTTTAAGGAAGCAGCAGCAATGGTCAATTCGTAGCATTCACAACCTAACTTTAAGGCTGCGCCTTGAAGAATCACTGAATAGCTGTATTGTAAACAAATGCAGTGATTCATTCTAATTCACAATTTACCAATTTTTATGGTGGTAATTTGTGATTGAGTTGTAATGCACGAAAAAAACCAAAGTTGCAAATCTACAAAATTCGCTTCTCAATTTTTTTCTTCGCAGTTAACTCTCTTCAAGGACAGTCTCCAGTAAAATTATGGAGAATGTTACCGATGAAAATCCCAAATAGCAATCGCGCAGTAATCGAACCATCCAAGCTGACTGAGTATTTACTAAATACTGAACATAAACGTGGTGGGACAAAAGCGAAATTACTACTCCAGTTTGGCTATTCCTCCGATGACTGGCAGCAACTAGAATCAGATATCCGTAAGTTTCATTTAACGGTAGATGTTAATCTGATTAAAGAAACTGCTTATGGTACAAGATATGAAATTAGTGCGAATCTATTTACTCCTATCAACAGACCACTTCTTGTCAAGACAGTTTGGCAAATAGATACAGGTAAAGATTTTCCGCGATTGATCACTTTATTTCCTGATTAACAAGCAATATTTGGAGGCTGCAATGAATTTTACCCTTTACTCAGATGTAATTTTATTGCGTGATCTTCCCGAAGAAAACGTATATGCTGGGGACATTGGCACAGTAGTTGAACAACATGATGTTCCCGGACTAGAAACAGGCTACAGCGTTGAATTTTTCGATATGCTGGGCAATACTGTGGCGATTGTAACATTGCCCATGAGTTATTTTCGCTTACCAAATAGTACAGATAGACCCGCAGTTAGGCTGATGACTCATGCTGCGTAGTCTATTTGTACAAGGGTGTTTTTGCCAGGACTATTGAAAGTTCGGGGAGTCTTAAACCATACTCCTGGATTTTATTAAACTGTCACTGGTTGACGAACTTCTACCACTTCTCCAGTTAAACTAAAAGCCCGAACTTCGGTAATTTTGACTTTGACTATTTGTCCTTTAAGTTCATTAATATCACCAGTAAAGAACGTAAGCCGATTTCCGCCGGTTCTTCCCATGACTTGATTTGTGTCTTTGGTGTTTTGAGCTTCTACTAATACTTCTTCAATGCGGCCAAAGTAACGTTGCGATCGCTCGGCTGCCTTAATATTAACTAAATGATTCAATCTTTGCAAGCGATCGCTTTTTACCTCTTCACTGAGTTGATTATCCCACAAAGCCGCAGGTGTGCCAGGACGGGGTGAATAAGCCGCAGTATTCACTAAATCAAAACCGATATCTTCCACCAATTTCAAAGTATTTTCAAACTGTGTTTCTGTCTCACCGGGAAAACCCACAATCGCATCAGCACTAATTGACGCATCTGGCATATATCCTCTAATAGTATCAATAATCCGGCGATATTTTTCGTGTGTATAACCCCGTGACATAGCTTTTAAAAGCTCATTGTCACCAGACTGAAAGGGAATATGGAAATGTTCGCATACCTTGGGCAAATCTGCACAAGCTTTAATTAATCTTTCTGTAAAATAACGTGGATGACTCGTGGCAAATCTAATGCGTTCAATACCCGGTACATCATGTACATAATAAAGTAAATCTGTCAATGTGTGCAGGTGACGACCTTCGGGGGTAGAACCGGGTAAATCTCGTCCATAAGCGTCAATATTTTGACCCAGGAGCGTAATCTCTTTGTACCCTTGTCTCGCTAACTGTTCAATTTCGGATCTAACCGCTTCTGGTGTGCGGGACTGTTCCACACCACGAACGTTAGGAACTACACAATAAGTACAACGTTCGTTACAGCCATAAATGATATTTACCCAAGCTGTGACTTGACTATCCCGACGCGGTTGGGTGATATCTTCAAAAATGTGAACTTCTTCAGTAGCGACAACTTGATTACCTGCAAAAACCGACTCTAGCAAATCTTTCAGACGGTTAGCGTGTTGGGGTCCCATGACTAAATCTAATTCTGGCACCCGTCGCAGTAAAGCTGCCCCTTCTTGTTGGGCAACACAACCAGCAACAATCAAAGTTAAATCAGGTTCTTCCTGCTTGCGTTTGGCCTGTCTACCTAAATAAGAATATACCTTTTGTTCCGCATTATCCCGAATGGTGCAGGTGTTGTAAAGGATTAAATCTGCCTGATTTGGGTCTTCTGACCACTCAAAGCCCATGTCCTCTAAGATGCCAGCCATGCGCTCAGAGTCGGCCTTATTCATTTGGCAACCGAAGGTAATAATGTGGTAATTGCGTTTAGTGGTCATTGGGAATTACGCTTAGTTAGTAATGTATATCAAATCTGTTTATTATTCAGTTTACAACTTTTCTGGCAGAAACAGGCTCATTGAACAGAAGTTTCACACCTTTTATATCTATATGGATAATAACAGCTTTCATCACATTTTCCCTAATTTGGTTTGTTCACTATATATATATAGTAGTAATAATCGAAAGTTTATGGCTAACAAAATTATAACTAATCACCAATAAATAATGATCAAAAAATTAAATCTTTTGCAAATTATCTGCATTAATATAGATGATATAGCAAAGGTATATTCCTTATACAGCAAGATGTACAGCTACAATTTATATCATTAATAATCGAAAAATTAAAAAAATATAAATTGCATTTTTACCCGAAAAAAAATGATAGGTTGTATACAGAATTGAATTTCGCTCGGATCTGGAGTAGTCGGATTAGTCTTACTCCAGTTTTTTATCCTCAAATCCCTGATAAACAAGAGTTTTCAGGATAATTTGCCGAAAAGTTGAGTACAGTCGAATATCAAGAAAACCCAATAAAAAGATAGCTGAAATCCTTACAGGTATTGACTTGGAGATGAGTACAAAGAAATCCTGAACCCCTCACTATAAATACTCGTACCCCTCACTATAAATACTCGTACCCCTACCCGAAAAAATCTTTTTTAATTTTTGTATCGTTGCAATGCAAGGATTTAAGGATTTGAGTACAAACATAATAAATCCAATAAGTTCTATCCCCTGTCAACGAAGGGGGGCAAAAAAAAGGGCTGCTATAAATCATTTATCGCCAATCACTTAACGCTCCTTAACAAAACCAAGTTAGCAGTCAAAAGTGAGTGGAGGGATGAGATTAGCACCATGTCTAAAATAATTTAGATATTGGCAGTAGTAAAAGCATCTCCCACAGTGGCTCTCAAGTCCACCTCCAACAGCGAAATTCAATGACACTACCTGCTACAGATATTCTCACCTCCGACTTTCAGAATGCCATTATCGCCCCTGCTACATCTGCTGCTTGCGGTTGCGACAGCAGCACAACTCCAGAAATGGATGAAAAACTCATAGAACGCATTTCTAAACACCCCTGCTATAGTGAAGAGGCTCATCATCACTATGCACGGATGCACGTTGCCGTTGCTCCAGCTTGCAATATTCAATGTAACTATTGTAACCGCAAGTATGATTGCGCTAACGAAAGTCGTCCTGGAGTAGTGAGTGAATTACTCACACCGGAAGAAGCTGCCCATAAAGTGTTAGTAATTGCCGGAAAAATTCCTCAAATGACTGTGTTGGGAGTTGCTGGTCCTGGTGATCCTTTAGCTAATCCAGAAAAAACTTTTCGGACTTTTGAATTAATTGCCGATAAAGCACCAGATATTAAATTGTGCTTATCTACTAACGGTTTGATGCTAACAGAACATATTGATCGCATCAAACAATTAAATATAGATCACGTTACTATTACCCTTAATACCATTGACCCCGAAATAGGTGCAGAAATCTATTCTTGGGTTCACTATAAACGCAAACGTTACAGAGGGGTTGAAGGGGCAAAAATTCTCCTAGAAAAACAGTTGGAAGGATTGCAAGCTCTCAAAGAAGCTGATATCTTATGCAAAGTTAATTCCGTAATGATTCCCGGAATTAATGACAAACATTTGGTAGAAGTTAATAAGGCTATTCGTGAAAGAGGAGCATTCTTACACAACATTATGCCGCTGATTTCTGCACCAGAACATGGTACACATTTCGGTTTAACTGGTCAACGTGGACCAACAGGAAAAGAACTGAAAGAAGTTCAAGATAGCTGTTCTGGTAACATGAAAATGATGCGCCACTGTCGCCAGTGTCGAGCCGATGCGGTAGGATTATTAGGAGAAGATCGTAGCCAAGAATTTACTAAAGATAAGTTCATGGAAATGGCTCCAGAATATAACTTTGAAACTCGTCAAGAAGTTCACGAAGGGATTGAGAAATTTAGAGAAGAAATTAAGGCTGCCAAAGATAAAGCATCAACTGGCAAAAAATCTGCCGATAGTCCTAAAATCTTGATTGCAGTAGCAACAAAAGGTGGTGGATTAGTTAACCAACATTTCGGACACGCCAAAGAATTTCAAGTTTATGAAGTTGATGGGAATGAAGTTCGTTTTGTTAGTCACCGCAAGATTGATCAATATTGTCAAGGTGGTTACAGCGAAGCAGCTACCGCAGACAATATAATGAAATCAATTGCAGATTGTAAAGCAGTCTTGGTATCGAAAATAGGCAATTGTCCCAAGGAAAAACTAGAAGCAGCAGGAATCCAAACTGTTGAAGCCTATGACGTAATTGAAAAGGTTGCTTTAGAATTTTACGAGCAATATGTTAAGGCTAATGGGTAATGGGTAATAGGTAATGGGTAATAGGAATGGGTAATATGTTCCAATCACCAATCACCAATCACCAATCACCAATTACCTATTACCTCTTCACCAATTCCCACAAAGGTAAATAATCATGGCTTACGAAATTACTAGCCAGTGTATTTCCTGCAAGTTGTGTTTATCTGTTTGTCCTACCGGTGCAATTCAAGAAGTTGACGGTAATTACTGGATTGACTCGGAACTTTGCACAAATTGCGCTGGTAGTATTCACACCGTACCTCAATGTAAAGCCAGTTGTCCTACTGTTGATGGTTGCATTAAACAACCTAGTGATTATTGGGAAAGTTGGTTTGCTACTTACAACCGTGTGAGAGCAAAGTTAACCAATAAGCAAGACTATTGGGAGAATTGGTATAAATCTTATTCCCAAAAGATTGCCCAACAATTGCAAAAGCATCAAGGACCAATAGTTATATAGGTGACAGGTAACAGTTAAGAGGAAATAGGAAATAGAGAATATTTATATTTATCTTTCTTCTGAATTTCTGACTCCTGTAAGGGCGAAGCATTGGGAAAATAGTCTTGGACAAAACCGATAATTTCTGACTCCTGTAAGGGCGAAGCATTGGGAAAATAGTCTTGGACAAAACCGATAATTTATCGCCCGAATGCTTCGCCCCTACTTTATACTTTTATATGGAAAATCATGCAAAATAATTGTATCTATCTTGATAATAATGCCACCACTAAAATAGATCCTGAAGTTGTTGAGGCAATGATGCCTTATTTGACGGACTATTATGCTAATCCTTCTAGTATGCACACTTTTGGTGGACAACTTGGGAAAGCTGTAAAAATAGCTAGAGAACAAGTTGCTGCTTTACTGGGAGCAGATGAATCGGAAATTGTTTTTACCAGTTGCGGAACTGAGGGCGATAATGCTGCTATTCATGCTGCTTTATTAGCTCAACCTGAAAAACGCCATATCATCACTTCCCAAGTAGAACATCCGGCAGTTTTAAATGTCTGCAAACAATTAGAATCTAAAGGTTATCAAGTTACCTATTTGTCGGTAGATTCTCATGGACAAATGGATTTGAGTGAGTTAGAAGCTGCTCTAACTGGTAATACTGCTTTGGTAACAATGATGTATGCCAATAATGAAACCGGCACGATATTTCCAATTGAAGAAATTGGTGCTATGGTTAAAGAATACGGCGCTCTCTTCCACGTTGATGCAGTGCAAGCGGTAGGCAAAATACCCTTGAATATGAAGACCAGCACCATAGATATGTTAACTATATCTGGTCACAAAATTCATGCTCCTAAAGGTATTGGTGCTTTGTATGTGAGACGTGGGGTTCGTTTCCGTCCTCTATTAGTTGGTGGACATCAAGAACGAGGACGCAGAGGCGGTACAGAGAATGTTCCCGGAATTATTGCTCTTGGCAAAGCTGCGGAATTGGAACTGTTACATTTAGAAGAAGTATCTCAGAGATTAACAAAGTTGCGCGATTATTTAGAGAAATCTCTTCTATCCAAAATTCCTGACTGTGAAGTAAATGGTGATATCAAACATAGATTACCAAATACTACAAATATCGGGTTCAAATATATTGAAGGTGAGGCAATTTTGCTCTCTTTAAATAAGTACGGTATTTGTGCTTCTTCTGGTTCTGCTTGTACTTCTGGTTCTCTAGAAGCTTCCCACGTTTTACGAGCTATGGGTTTACCCTACACTACTTTACATGGCTCAATTCGCTTCAGTCTTTCTCGCTACACAACCGAAGCTGAAATTGATCAAGTAATAGCAGTAATGCCGGAAATTGTTGACCGTCTCCGAGCTTTATCTCCCTTCAAAAATGATGAAGCAGGTTGGTTACAACAACAATCCGTAGGGGCGAAGCATTCGGATGATCAATTATCGGTTTCTCCCAAAGACTTTTCTCCGAATGCTTCGCCCGTACATTAGTCATTAGTCAGTTGTCAGTAGTAAGTAAAAACTGACTGCTGACTAATCAAAAATTACGAATCACCGATCTAAAATCCAAAATCTAAAATTAACTATGTGGGACTACACTGATAAAGTATTAGAGTTATTTTACGATCCCAAAAACCAGGGTGCTATTGAAGAAACTGGCGAAGCTGGTGTGAAACTGGCAACTGGTGAAGTGGGAAGTATTGCTTGTGGTGATGCTTTAAGATTACATTTGAAAGTTGAAGAAGCAACAGATAAAATTCTCGATGCTCGGTTTCAAACTTTCGGTTGTACCAGTGCGATCGCTTCTTCGAGCGCTTTAACTGAAATGGTTAAAGGTCTGACTTTAGATGAAGCTTTGGGTGTGACAAATAAGGAAATCGCTGATTATTTAGGTGGTTTACCTCAAGAGAAAATGCACTGTTCTGTTATGGGTCAAGAGGCTTTAGAAGCTGCGATTTATAATTATCGTGGCATTCCTCTAGAGGCACATGACGATGAAGAAGGTGTCCTCATCTGTAGCTGTTTCGGAATAACTGATGCTAAGATCAAGAAAGCAGTTGCACAAAACAATCTCTTCAGTGCAGAGCAAGTAACAAATTATGTAAAAGCTGGTGGCGGATGCGGTTCTTGTTTAACGAAGATTGATGATATAATAAGAGAAGTAAAGCAGGAAGCCGCCAACAAAAATCTCCACAGCTACATGGCGAAAGCTAAAACAGAAATTTCCAGTTCAGAGCAACAAAGACCATTAACTACAGTTCAAAAAATTGCTCTGATTCAAAAAGTATTAGATGAAGAAGTCCGACCTGTTTTAATCGCCGACGGGGGAGATGTAGAACTTTATGATGTTGAAGGCGATAAGATTAAAGTCATTCTTAAAGGTGCTTGCGGTTCATGTTCTAGCAGCACAGCCACTTTAAAGATTGCGATTGAAGCGAGATTACGCGATCGCATCAGTAAAGAAATTATTGTCGAAGCAGTTTAGTAAACAACAGCTAATAGTAAGGGTTTACACCGTAAACCCCTACAACGGAAAAAGAAAAAATCCTTACAACCCAATAAATACTATGAACACCACTAGATTTTCTGTAGAGCGATCGCCTCCATAGATAGCGACGTTCTACAAACGCTCACCGCCGTAGAACTTGGCCGTGAGAACCAACAGACAAAACCACCAATCAACTAATTCTAGGAAACACGAACAATGACTGAAGAAAAAATTAGACAGATAGCTTTCTACGGCAAGGGCGGTATCGGTAAATCTACCACTTCTCAAAATACTTTAGCCGCTATGGCTGAAATGGGTCAACGCATCATGATCGTAGGTTGCGACCCTAAAGCTGACTCTACCCGTTTTAATAATATGGACATCTTCCACACCCAATTTCAGCCAATTCTTTAGGTGTGAGGATTGACGTTTACCTGTACCTTGCTTCTTTGCAGATAGCGTCTTGTATCCCTTGTGGGACTGAAGGAAAGAGGTATTTTAGATAGATGCACCGATGGAAGAAATAACTCACATGGCACGCTACGCAATTCATCCCACGCTCCTAAGAGTGAGACGTGGGGCTTCTTGCTGTTAAGCTAAAAAATTGTTATATTGTCAATACCTTGTTCAAATTGGAAAAAGCCTTGATTTGTAGGTTGGGTTGTGGAACGTGAACGTATCCCTGCGGGACACTGCGTGAACGCGGAGCAATGAGCATGAAACCCAACAAAGCAGGAAATGGACAAGGTATTGATTGTAAGTAAGTGAACGTTCGCAAAGCAATAAAACGGAACGCACTATTGTTTAATAGCGTAGCCATATCAATATCTACAGGATTTAAGGATTGACAGAATTTTATGGCATTTAGCAATTATAAAAGTATTAGTTCAGTTATTAAAAAGTTTCAAATCAAGTATGTGCAATCTAATTTTATGTTGGAAGTAGAATTTCCGGCTAAGGAATCTTTTCAGGAGGAATTAGATTTGCTATTTACAGATGGAGTTATTGATAATTCCGAAGATGCTATTTGTGAAAATCTCATTTATCCAGTATTGAAAGAAGTATGGAAACCTTATCGAAGTAAATTAACTCTTTGGAGTCATGAAGCATTAGCTTATGATGAGGATTTATCAGGTATTCCTGATTATACTGTGACACAGCGAAACTCTTTAAGTACAATTGTTTTTGATAAACCTTATTTTTTGATGGTTGAAGCTAAACAAGACAAATTTGAAGAAGGTTGGAGTCAGTGTTTAGCTGAAATGATCGCAGTTCAGAGAATTAATGATGATTTTGTTAGTGATGTTTTTGGAATTGTTTCTAACGGGAAAATATGGCAATTTGGAAAGTTGGTTGGTGATGTATTTACTCGAAATAAAAATCTGTATATGATTCAAGATTTAGATAAATTATTTGCTGCGGTGAATTATATTTTCCAACAATGTGAATTAAAAATCCAAAAACATTAAAATAATTTCTCGTTCCGATCTCTCGTTCCCATACTCTGTATGGGAATGAATTCTAGAAGGCTCTGCCTTCAAAAACAGTGGAGTCTGGAGTCAGAGCCTCTGTGATAGCATTCCCAGTCGGAGACTGGGAACAAGATAATTACGAATAGGAACTATTTTGAACCTTTAAGATGTGCAGTTTCAGAGTTTTTCAACTGGGATACTGCGGTTGTTAAGTTATTCGCAGCTTTGGTTATATTATACGAATTACCCCGGATTTCTCACCAAAGCGAGGCGCGACCTAGGAATCGCATTGTTTATGAGAAATGTTAGCGACTTTCATCGCCACCTGAAGAAAACCACAGCTATCAAGTATTCATCATGACTTCTAAAGAAAAATTTGAACGACAAAAACCGCAAGTTCACGTTGGCACTATCGGTCACGTAGATCAGGCGATGATATCACAATGGTTATTACCCTGATTCATCCTGTCGCTATGGAAAAAGGATTGCGTTTTGCCATTCGTGAAGGTGGTCGTACCGTAGGTGCGGGAGTTGTCACTGAAATCTTAGCTTAATAGGCAGGTTGATAAACGCGTAGGCTGGGGTGAACCTGCTCCCCCACCCAGCTAGTACCGTGCGGCGTAAGTGAATGAACCATTTTCAAGCCTTGTAATCAATCAAATTTTCGGAGCTTTTAATGGTCATGTTATTTACGCCAAGCTGTACTAGAGCGATCGCATAATTTCCTCAATAATGGGAAGGTTAAAGTTTAAATTCACTAAATTTAACTATCAAGGTTGATATCTGTAGCCTTGGTTTCTGCCATTAGCCAATTTAGGTAATCCTGATTTCCTTGTTCAATTGGTAAAGCCACCACACAAGGTACTTCATAAGAGTGTACTGATTTTACTTTAGCTGTTAGTTCTGCAAATAAATCACGGCGGGATTTCATAATTAAAATAGCTTCTTTTTCTACTTGTAATTCACCGTTCCACCAATAAATGCTTTCCATACCATCAATTATGTTCGCACAGGCAGCAAGATGGGCTTCTACCACAGTTTTACCTACATAAAGAGCTTCAGCACGGTCTTTACAAGTGACGTAAACAAAAAGAAATTCCATATTTTGACTTTATTATATTTGTTTGGGGTAGTAACTGATAATTTTATTGGGGGAAATATTGGTAGGGGCAATGTCTACGAAGAGGGAAGCGATTCCTACGGAGTGCTTTGCGATCGCTCGGTGGAGATGATTCAACTTACGCCCCGGAACGGGAGCGACTCCGCACGGCTCAGAGTTTTTGTGTACCCAAGTCTGATATTGCGGCTCAAGGTTATGATCTAAGTTTGAATCGTTACAAGGAAGTTGTGCATGAGCAGGTTGATCATCTTGCACCTCAAGAGATTCTGGCTAATTTGGCGAAGTTAGAGGTGGAAATTCAGCAGGGGATGGAGAAATTGGAGGCATTGCTAAAATAGTTAATAAAAGCCGTTTATGGGAGAAAAAGCAACGCAGATATAGCAAGATTCTGAAGGGTACGTAGATGAACACAGATAAAATTTTTCTTTTGCCAGCAAAGTGCTATCATTTGAGTAATAATCCGGTAGTAGACTAGCACTAGCAAAGGAGGCAGTATGGCAACAATTACCATTCGTAATATATCCGATGAGTTGCTTGATCGCATTAAACGCTTGGCGGCACAAAAGGGGGTTTCGATGGAGCAAGAAGTCCGTGATTTGTTGCAAAAACGTTATGGGCAAAGGGATGAAGTGCTTGCTCGTATTCGTCAACGGGCGGAGGTATTACCGATGGAAGCAGAAATTCGGGTGCAGTCTTGGAAATCAGAAGGACGACCTTGATGGTAATTGATACGATGGTTTTTGCTTATGCCCTCTTGCACGTAGAGAACAAGTATGAACAAGCGCTCGCTGCTTTGGAAAGTGTAGATCAGATTGTGGTGCCTGATTCGTTGTTTGCCGAGTTGGGTAATGTGATTTGGCAATGGATACAATTTCGACAATTACCTTTACAAATAGGTTTGGATGCGTTGCAAGATGCTGAGGCATTGGTTGATGTGATGATTTCTAGTTCTCAAATTCGGGATGTTGCTCTTAAACTGGCAGTCGAGGCAAATCATTCATTCTACGATACTTTATTCGTGGCAGCAGCAATTCATTCTGATACTCAGGTGCTTACTTATGATCGGAAACTGGGGGCTAAGTTCGGTGACTACGTTATCTTACTAGAATAGGGATGAAAAAATTGGAGGGAATGATGAAATAATTGTATTTGTTAAGATTAAATTAACTGTGGCTAACGATAAAATATGATGAAACCTATTAAGGAAATTCGGGAAGTTTTATCACTACAAAAGCAATCTCTCTGTGAAATTTATCAAATTACAGAAATTGGGATCTTTGGTTCTTATGCTAGGGGAGAGGAGACGGACGCAAGTGATATAGATATTTTGGTTGATTGTCAGTAACTCAGCCCTAAAGGGACTGAGCTTGTAAGAAATTACAAGCTGTACTGACCAGTCTAAGTCTTAACTGACTACGTTTTTTGAGTCATGACACCCTGGAATGCGAAGCCAGTTCCCTGCTCTGTCATTTGCAATTAAACAGTTTTAAAGTCACTGAAACAGTGTTGCAAATCTAAAAAGCTCTTAAAACATTGACGAGGCTAACATTACCCGCAAGGAGGGACTTTATGTCCAAAGTATTTGTAATTAACACCGACAAACAACCATTAAATCCAATTCATTCAGCCCAAGCTAGACAACTATTAAGAAATGGTAAAGCAGCAGTTTTTAGACGTTTTCCTTTCACAATTATCTTAAAAGAATCTCGCCCAGATTTTTCGGTATCACCTCTAAGGTTAAAGATTGATCCAGGGGCAAAGCATACAGGAATAGCGTTAATCAACGATACTACTGGTGAGGTTGTATTCGCTGCTGAATTAAAACATAGAGGTTTTGCAATTCGAGATGCTTTAACTTCTAGAAGACAATTAAGACGTTTTAGACGTACTAGAAAAACTCGTTACAGACAACCAAGATTTTTGAATAGAACACGCTGTTTAGGCTGGTTAACACCGAGCTTGCAGAGTCGGATTGAGAATATCAAAACTTGGATTAAGAAGTTGCGCCAATTTGCGCCAATTGGGGCGATTAGTCAAGAATTGGGGGTCTTAGGGACTTGTTATGCTAAATTATTTTTTTTAAATCCCAAGATCCTTGTTATATAAGGATTTTACATTAATTCATTGGTTATTTTGACAAATTTGGTATCAAAAACAATAAAATCCTTTATTTATATGGGTTGTGGGGTAAATAAACTCATATTTGGCATAACAGGTACGGAAGAACCAGAATTGGTACGGTTTGATATGCAGTTAATGGCTAATCCTGATATTCAAGGCAAGGAATACCAGCAAGGAACATTAACTGGTTACGAAACCAGAGAATACTTACTAGAAAAGTGGAATAGACAATGTGCCTACTGTGGAGTGAAAGACGTTCCTTTTCAAGTTGAACACATTCACCCAAGAGCCAAGGGTGGTAATAATTCAATAACAAATCTCGCTTTAAGTTGCGAGAAATGTAACACCAAAAAAGGAACGAAAGATATCAAAGATTTCCTCAAAAAAGATCCATCAAAATTGGAAAAAATCTTGAAACAAGCAAAAAATGTCAAAACTGGTAAAAAAGTTGGTGAATATATTGGAAGAATAGCAACCCGTGCTACTGGAAGTTTCAATATTTAAACTAGAAATGGACTACTCCAAGGAATTAGTTATAAAACCTGTAAAACTATCCACAAAAAAGATGGTTATAGCTACTCAAATTAAAAGATTCAATGCGGTTAAAACTGCTCGTGCCGCTTCCCTCTCAGCACTGAAGTGTCTGAGTTTCTCACTTACCGCGAGGTCTTATGAAACAGCACCTACTTTTATAATGTTGGTGGAATTTAGAGATTATTTAAGTCAGTTGTTTGGCTTGAAGGTGGATGTTGTTACTAAGAACGGGCTTAAACCCCGGATTCGTGAGCGTGTTTTAGCTGAGGCTATTTCTATATAATTTATATTACCGAAGAGCAAAAAATTATGCAAATTACTTTAGACATACCTGATGAAATGGCGCGAAATTTAGAATCTCGCAAGGAAGATTTACCCCAAATTTTGGCTTTAGGATTGCGAGAAATTAGTGCTAATCCGGCGACAGGTTTTTCTGGACTAACTGAAGTTTTAGAGTTTTTGGCAAAGTTACCATCTCCTCAAGAAATTTTAACTCTCCGTCTTTCTCCTATAGTTCAGGCTGAAATTGAATCTCTTTTAGACAAAAATCGTAGTCAAGGTTTAGATGAAAGCGATAGCGAGGCGCTGCTGCAAGCAGATCGCTGTCTGTGGCAATATTATGAGTTTATTGAGCATTTGGTACGTCTTGCTAAGTCTCAAGCTTTACTCAGGTTACAACAAAGTGCATGAGTATCTCCCTGTGCGTAAGATAATTGCTCAATTGGAATCACATAAAAATGAATGAATTAGATAATATGCTGATATATAAATATTTACGGGTTGATGTGGCGGTTGTATGGGTTACGGTTCAGCTTTCTTTACCATCATTAAAAGCAGTTGTGATAAAGGAATTAGAGGAGATGCTAGGATGAGCGGATGGGAAATTGTTACATTGGAAGACGTAACTGTTGATGGTTCACAAGGTCTCAAGCGTGGTCCTTTTGGTGGAGCTATTAAGAAAGACTCGTTCGTTCCAGATGGATATAAAATTTATGAGCAAAAACACGCTATTTATGGCAACTTTGACAGTGGAGATTACTTCATTAGTGAGGCTCGATATAAAGAACTAAAGAGTTTTGCTGTAGAATCAGGAGATTTGATTGTAAGCTGTTCAGGAACTTTAGGTCGTGTGGCAGTTGTTCCACCAAATGTAAAACCCGGAATAATAAATCAGGCTTTGTTGAGAATTCGCCCAAAATCAAACCTTGTATCTTCCCGATTTCTCAAAATGTTACTTGAGACTCCCGATCTTCAGTCTCGGTTGTTTGGAAGTGCAGGGGGTTCTGCTACAGGGGAAACGCATCTTATCAATAAGGACTATTTAATCTCAATAATGACCCAAAAATTTGCATTAATGTCTACTTATTGACAATAATTTAAACCATCACGATGACTCTGAAAAAATCCATCAAACGATAAATACCGATTCTTTCGTTTATACACAAAAATGGTATTTTGTCAATAAAATTTAGATGCGTTTCCCCTGGGTTCTGCTATAAAAAATGTCAAACCACTTTCTGAAATACGGCAAGTAAAGTTTCATTTACCACCACTAGAAGAACAAAAACGGATTGCAGAGATACTAGATCAAGCGGAAGAACTGAGGACTAAACGACGGAAAGCGATCGCACAATTCGACACCCTCCCCCAAGCCATCTTCATAGAAATGTTCGGGAATAATGCTCCTCTTGAAAGTGGATGGGATACTGTTAGCTTTGGTAATTTAATGGAAGTTTTAACTGACTATCATGCAAATGGTAGCTATGAAATTTTACGAGACAATGTTGTATTAAAGAATCAAATTGATCATGCTTTGATGATTAGAACAACAGATTTAGAGAATAACAACTTTCAAAATAACTGTATTTATATTGATGAAAAAGCATATAATTTTTTGAGCAAATCAAAAGTTTATGGCGGAGAAATTCTTATCAATAAGATAGGTAGTGCCGGCAAAGTATATCTTATGCCTTATTTAAAAAGACCAGTATCATTAGGCATGAATGCGTTTTTGATTCGTTTAAATAATAAAGTAAATACCTCATTTATTTATTATTTTTTAACTTTTTCGTATGGTAAAGAAGCAATTAATAAAAATGTAAAGGGTGCTGTCACAAAAACAATTACAAAAGAAGCAATAAGAGGAATTACAATTCCTGTCCCACCTCTTTATCTTCAAGAAGAATTTTCCCACCGCGTTGAAGCTGTAGAAAAACTCAAAGCAGTACACCGCGCTTCATTATCAGAACTCGATGCCCTTTTTGCTTCCCTCCAACATCGAGCCTTTAGAGGAGAATTGTAACATGAGCGCCATGCTAACAGAATTTACCCTCGCCAACTTTAAAAGTTATCGTACCAGCCACTTACCCCTGGGATCTTTAACCGTGCTAATAGGTGCAAACGCCGCAGGTAAAAGTAACGCCCTGGAAGATTTGCGGTTTTTGTCATGGCTGGCACAAGGACAAAAACTCGACCGTATTCAATATGCAGTGAATAGCGCCGAGCGAGTTGTACGTGGTCGAGTCAATGACTTATGCCATCGGGGAGAATCAAATTTTACCATCGGTTGCCGTTTAGACTCAACAGAATGGAACGAACTCAATATAACCCTGAATGTCCGTGATGGAGAACTGCACATCAGTAATGAGCGAATTGCTGACTTAACAAATTCAGTCCCACTATATGAGTTAAATCAGCCTTCAGAAGGGATAAATACTGATGTTAGTGTGGCATATAACAACTTTACAAGAGGGCAGAACAAGCCACGAATAACTTGCAGTGATCAAATGGCTATCTTTGTGCAATTAGACAGCCCTGCCCGTTTTGATGCCAAATATGAAAATTCCCAAAAGATAATTCCTGAAACAGTCCGCGAATATCAACGAGTCTTACAGAATATCCTGTTTTTAGATCCCGTTCCCGCCAAAATGCGCGAGTACAGTTTTAAATCTGATAAGCGATTACAAGAAGATGGTACTAATCTATCCAGCGTTCTCTATCGCTTATGGGAGAACCAACCAGAAAATCAACAGACCATTCTCAACTTCATCCAGAGTTTACCAGAACAGGCTATAGATGGGCTAGATTTTCTTTTCGGTCCACGGGATGAAGTTATGGTGCGACTAGCGGAAACCTTTGGTAATAACCATCGCTATTGTGAAGCCGCATTGTTATCAGATGGCACATTGCGGGTATTAGCGATAGCGAAGCGCTCCGCAGGAATCGCAGCAGCTATGCTATCGGCTACCGAAGGAAGTTTAGTAGTTATCGAAGAAATTGATAACGGTGTTCATCCCAACCGCGCCCAGCATCTACTAGCCAGCATCCGAGATATTGCCGAAAAGCGTAAATTACGAGTATTACTTTCCACTCACAACCCAGCCTTAATGGATGCTTTACCAGATGCGGCTTTACGTGATGTTGTCTTTTGTTTCCGAGATCCAGAGGAAGGGAATCAAGGAAATAGTCGCCTGATTAGGCTTGGGGATATGTACGATTTCCCTAGTCTGATATCCCAGAGACCACTGGGACAACTGGTAACTGCTGGAGTAGTGGATAGGTTCGTTAAGTCACCCTACACACCTGAAGACAGAAAACAGCAAGCTCTGGCCTGGCTGTCTCGTTTACAGGAGTACAGCAATTTATCTATTTAATTTGATTAACTTAATCATAAGTAGGTCGGCGTTAAAAAATCAATCTATGTAACGAAATATAAATTAACGAATACCTTATAAATAGGGTGTTTCACGGTTTTTACAAAACTAAACATATATCGATTTTATTGGGCCGACTTACTTAGTAAATCTAGTGAAGAATGTTTCCTTATGTGGAAAAATAGCATTACACTTAATTAAGTTGTACTTTTATTACTGACAGGGAGACAAACAAAGCTGAAAATAAAACAGTGTAAATAATGTGACGATTTATGGTAAAAAAATTGGAGAAACCCCAGAAATAAAACCATGCAAAACACAGCCAACATTGAACAAATAATCCTCAACAACCTACGCCAACTACCCCCAGAAAAACAACAAGAAGTTTTAGACTTTACGGAATTTCTGCAACAAAAACTCACAACAACAAAAACAAAAACATCTTCACCATCCCTCAAAGAAATTGCAGCCATGCCACTAACACAAAGACATCAGCACCTTGCCCAGTTCATTCCTCAAACCGCTACAGACTTCCTCACCAACCCAGAACTAACAGAATTTTCCGTATTAGACACTGAAGACTGGGAACTTGAACATGACTAACCCCAAACGTGGCGAAATTTGGTTAGTAGACCTCAACCCTACCAGAGGGCAAGAAATCCAGAAAACTCGCCCTGTAGTAGTTATCAGTGCCGATATTTTTAATCCTATCCCCATCAGAATCATTATTCCTATTACAAGCTGGCAAGAAAAATTTAAAGAGCGCCCTTTTATGGTGAAAATTGCAGCCAGTCCAGAAAATCAACTTGAGCGAGATTCAGCCGGAAATGTTTTGCAAGTTCGCAGCATTTCCACGGAAAGATTTGTCAAACAGTTGGGACAAGTTCTAGACGAAACCCTACAAGAATTGTTATCAGGTCTAGTTATTTGCATTGATTACGAACCCAGTCCATAATATATTATTATATACAAAAGCTTGATTAACTGAATGAGCCAGTTTACCTTCCTGCAAACCGAATTTCCGACAATTTACGAATCTGCTCACAAAGCCTTTAAAACAGATAAAAATACTCTAGATGAGACAATTAAACAACTACGGGCAGAATTAGCATCTGTAAAACAAGCAAATACTACCCAACCAGATACTCACGACTATTCTGAACAACAAACCCGCGATATCTTCATAGACCTGTTATTAAAAGAAGCAGGGTGGATACTGGTTTCGACTCCGCTCAACCAGCGAGAAGGTTCCCTGAGCGAAGTCGAAGGGAACATCAAAGGGGGAACAATTTCCAGTGAATTTCCAGTGACAGGGATGCCCAATTCATCGGGTACAGGCTTCGTAGATTATGTTTTATGGGGAGATGATGGTAAACCCTTAGCAGTGGTAGAAGCCAAACGTACCCGCACCGACCCCCGTAGCGGTCAGCAACAGGCTAAACTCTATGCTGATTGTTGATAATTTAGAATGGAATGATGAAGGTAATATACCAGAAAAAATAGAAGCAGCAGGAGTAAATCAATGGCTGTTTAATAAAGATACTGTAGATAAAGTATTAGAGCATTTAACCCACATTCCGCACCCCAAACTGTCACAGATCAAAAAAGCCCTTAAAGTAGTACATAATAACTAAAGTCAATTCAAAAATTAAGATGCTTAATGAGAATAAGTAGCATTAAAAGGGACGTGGTGTGATAAAGTGAAACTTGGTAACAAAAGAAAAAAATGAATTGATAACCAAATAAGAAATAATTGATGACAACAGAAGTATTAGAGGAAACTGTTGTGAAATTAAAACCTCAAGAAATAGAAATTGAGAACATAGACCATCTAGGGATAGTAGCAGGAATCATAGATTCAATCGGAATAGTAGAAATAATAAATGAATTAATAGGAGTCGAAAAAGACGAAAAAGTAAATGCAGGTCAAGTGGTAAAAGCCATGATAATAAACGGGTTAGGATTTGTCTCCAAACCGTTATATATGTTTCCCCAATATTTTGAAACAATCGCCTGTGAGCATCTAATAGGAACAGGAGTAAAACCAGAATATCTTAACGACGATAAATTGGGGAGAGTCATGGATAAACTGTTTATAAAAGGCTTAGATACAATCTTTTTTATCATAGCCTTAAAAGCTGCTCAAAAATTTGGAGTATCACTATCAACATCACATCTAGACTCATCATCAATGCACGTGCATGGGCAGTATAACACTAGCTTACCATTCGTAATATTTGAGAGTCAAAAAGTAGGAAATAACCAAGAATTAGAAGAATTAGCAGTAAAATCACCAAAAGAAATAACCATCACCTACGGTTATTCCCGTGACCATAGACCAGATTTAAAACAATTCATCATAGAAATGATATGTTCAGGAGATGGAGACATCCCAATATTTTTAAAACTAGCATCGGGAAATCAAGCAGATTCATCATGTTTTGGTCAAATAGCAGTAGAATATCAAAAACAATTAGAAGTTAATAGTCTCATGGTTGCTGACGCTGCTTTATATACAGAATCAAACCTGAAAATGATGTCAGAATTACGTTGGTTATGTCGAGTACCATTAAGCATAAAAGCAGCAAAAACATTAATATCAACATTAGCAGAATCAGAATTTATTGATAGTACAATACCAGGATATAAATTAGCATCAAAAATCCAAAATTATGCAGGGATAGAACAAAGATGGTTAGTAGTGCAAAGTCAAGAAAGAAAAGAATCAGACCTGCATAAGCTCACACAAAAAATTACCAAAGCAGAATCAAAAGCTGTGCAAGATTTGAAAAAGTTATCACAAGAGAGATTTGCATGTGTTGCAGATGCTATCAAGGCATTATCAAAATTATCAAAACAATTCAAATATCACCAAATTAACGTAAGTATTGTTACTCAAATCGAATCTAAGACAAAAGATTCTCCAGAAGAAATATCTTACCAAATATCAGCTACAGTCTCCCAGAATGAAAGTAAAATTAATACAGAATTGCTGAGTGCGGGACGTTTTATTATTGCGACAAATGTTTTAGATTCACAGGAACTAAGCAATGATTCTATGCTAAGTGAATATAAAGCCCAGCAGTCATGTGAGAGGGGGTTTGGTTTTCTCAAAGACCCATTATTTTTTGCCGACAGTATTTTCCTCAAAAGTCCTGAGAGAATAGAGTCTTTGGGAATGATTATGGGTTTATGTCTACTGGTTTATACTTTGGCTCAACGTCATATTAGAAATGCTCTTTTGGAGTCTAAATCAACAATTAAAAATCAATTAGGCAAAGCAACTAATCGTCCTACTTTACGCTGGATTTTTCAATGCTTTCAGTGTATTCATTTGGTTACACTCAATCAGGAGAAACATATTTCTAATTGGAATAAGGACAGAGATTTTATCTTGAGTCTTTTACCAGATGATTGTTTACGTTACTATCAATTAGTCAGCTAATTATCATCTCTATCAATTTAATTTCTCTTGTAAAGATGAGCTAATCTCTTTGATTTATAGCTCCATTTTACTATGTCTATAATTTCGTTTTTTACTTTAATTGATTAGTCTAACTTATAATTGTTTCTTGAATATCTTCTTTCGCTTATCTATTGACCTCTCCAGGTGGTGTGCATTCTTATTGCTTCTTATTGAGAATAGATTTTGATGACATTTTTGGTGATTTACTGTTTCTCAAATGCCTTTTTTCACTTTATCTGTTTGTTTTGATGCTCCCTTTGATTTTCATCTCCGTAATTTCCCTCTGTAACATTTTGGGGTGCGGAATGTGGGTTTAATGACTAGGGGTTTAAAAGTTGCCGGTGGGGATATTTTAGGTAAAACAATTATCTTTGCTAAAAATCAAGATCATGCTAAATTTATCGCAGAACGTTTTGATGCTAACTATCCCCAATTCAAAGGTGAATTTGCTCGGATTATTACCTTTGAAACTAAATATGCCCAATCTCTAATAGATGACTTTTCTAAAAAAGATAAACAGCCCCATATTGCTATTTCTGTGGATATGCTGGACACGGGAATAGATGTGCCAGAAGTAGTAAATTTAGTCATGTTTAAATTGGTTCGTTCTAAAACTAAATTCTGGCAAATGCTAGGACGGGGAACTCGTCGTTGTGAGGATTTATTTGGTATAGGGCAAGATAAACAATTTTTCTATTTATTCGACTATTGCCAAAATTTAGAGTTCTTCAAGCATAACCCAGAAACGACTGATGCACCTATCGGTAAATCTCTAAATAAACAGTTATTTACTACCCGCTTGGATCTAATTGCGGAGTTAGATAATATTTCACCCCAACCCCGCTCCCTGAGCGAAGTCGAAGGGAGCAAATTTGAAGATAACTTTGAAGAACCAAAAACCAATGCTGAACTGCGTAGTAAATTAGCCAATTTACTCTATACAGAAGTTGCAGCTATGAATAGCGAAAACTTCGTGGTTCGTCCTAAGCGCCGATTTGTTGAACAATATGCTAACTCTAAATCATGGCAATCTCTATCAGATGAAGATTTTATTACTCTCAACCAAGAAATAGCCGGTTTACCTTCTCAATTGGAGACAGAAGCAGAAGAGATAAAACGATTTGATATTTTGGTATTGAAGTTACAATTAGCGATATTGCGCTCTCACTCCAGCGTTAAACATTTACGAGAAAAAATAAAGTCACTTGCTGGGTTACTTGAAGAAAAATCAGCCATTCCCTTAGTACAGCAACAATTACTTCTAATTCAGGATATACAAACCGACGAATGGTGGGAAGATGTAACATTACCCATGATAGAGGTACTACGGAAACGCTTGCGGGGTTTAGTCAAGCTGATTGAGAAACAAAGACGTATACCTATTTACACTGATTTTGAGGATGAAATGGGTGAGGAAATTGTAGTAGAGTTACCTGGTTTTACATCATCTGATAATTTTGAGAAGTTTCGCGCTAAAGCACGGGCGTTTTTGCGATCGCATCAGGATAATATAGTTATTTTCAAACTCAGAACGAATAAACAACTAACTCCATCGGATCTATCAGAACTAGAAAGCATATTAGCAGAAAGTGGTATTGGGGAAACAGAAGATATTATCCGCGCTAAAGAAGAGTCACAGGGGTTAGGCTTATTTGTTCGTTCTCTAGTAGGACTAGATAGGGAAGTAGCCAAACAAGAACTAGCTTGTTTTATATCTGACAAAAAGCTGAATGCTAATCAGATAGAGTTTGTGAATATGATCATTGACTACCTCACAGAACACGGTGTCATGGATGCGGCGCTTCTCTATGAATCTCCATTTACCGATATCACTCCGCAGGGACCCGATGAATTATTTACCTCCTCCCAAGTAGATGAATTAATTTGTCTGTTGGAAGAAGTTTATGGCAGAGCAGTCGCCTAAGCGGTTTAATGAGAGAGAAAATTTTCGCTCTCCTCAAAGGACAGGACTTATATCCCATTGTTTTCAGTCAAGGGGTGAAATAAGCATCCATTCCGAAACTTTCGGTTGTTGAGCCTCAAGGTGATGTAGGAAAGCAGTTGAGTTTGTTTTGAGTGGGGAGTTATGGTAATTATGGTAATTATGAGAGCGATCGCCTATGGTAATGGAAAGGGCGACTGTTAGAACTACTGGCAGTTTCAATATTTCCACTAAGAAAGAGTTAGTTCAAGGTATTGGTTACAAAAACTGTATTTGTGTCCATAAAAAAGACGGCTATAGTTACTCAAATTGAAAGATTCAATGCGGTTAAAACCGTGGTCAGTGAGCTTGTCGAACTGCCCGTGTCGTTTCCCTCTCAGCACTAAAGTGACTGAGTTTCCCACTTACCGGAAGTTCTTATGAATTAATGAGGCACAGACAAGAGTTAAAAGCTCACTGTCATGAATTAATTGATTTGATATTCCGACATCGCTATGGAATTAAATTACTCTTGTCCGCTAGTAAAGCCTTAGAAATGATTGCTGATTACAAAGCTAACCGTAATGGCAACTACGTTAAAAAATTTCCCCTGACTGTGCAGGATGCAGACACATTACCAACGGTGGTTAAGGAATAGTTTAGAATCAGAGAATACTGATAAATAATTCATACAAAACAATATGAGATTCTTGATTCTTGAAAAACACAAAACTTGATTTGATATTTGATTTTGTGTCTGAGTAATAAATTTGTTCATCATAAACAGACAAAAATATCAAAAAATAGCTAAACTAGTTACAAGACTTCACCTATTATGATATGCAGGAAACAGCGACTCAAGTATTGATTCGTGTCTCTAAAAAATGGTATAGGATTCGGTATTTAGATCCTTATACCAGAAAGAGATTAATGTTATTATCAGAAGAAGAATTTGAAGTAGAACTTCAAGGGCTGCTCAAACCCGCAGCTTGACTTCTTTGATTTCACCATTGGCAACTTTTACGTAATCAATTAATTCTTTATATATTAAAGATTTATCTGCCCAGGGTGTTTCATCCCAAAAATTAATCTTGCTACAACAAAACGCAAGAATATCAAATAGTTCGCTGTTGATTTTATTGACTACGGTTTCTTTTTGTTTAATTTTATTAATCTCTAAAATTGTTTGGTCAATGGCATCTTGAATTATTGGGTTTTTAGGTAAAAGTCTCAATGATTTTAGTTGCTCTTGTCTAGCAATCAATTCCGGGCTATCCTGTGTTTCCACATTTGAATTTGTAATTGCATATTCCTTAATTTCCCTGTGCCGTTCTACTAAGGTTTGATCTACCGTTAAAATAATATCTGGTAGATAAGTGCTAATTTTGTTACTACAAAAATTATTTCCCATGTTTTCATGTTTTTTGCAGCGAACTCTATATGTCGAATTTCGTTTCTTACAAAAACATTTATAGCCGCAGTCAGCGCAAATAATCTGCCCCGCTAGTGGGAAAATCTCTGTTTCCTTTTTTTCTCTACCGTAGCTGTATTTAGATTTATTCTCGTCAAGTTTTGCAACTATCCGTTTGAAGATATTTTCACTAATTAAAGGTTGGTGAGTATCTTCATGAATATCCCAATTCTCAGGTTTATTTAAATTGTCTTTGATATTGTAGGCGGTACAGCCTCTCAGTACAGGGTTTAAAAGCCAGTAACGCAGTCCGGCAGCAGTCCACTTGAGATGATAAGTTTGCAGTAAATATTGACCCGTACTCCTCAATGTAGCCCCATCACCGAGGAAATATTCAATCATCTTGTGAGCGATCGCCCATTTACTAATTCCATTCATCTCAGATAAATCAGGAGCATACTTTTCATCCACGCGACAATACCCAAAAGGTGGACGGGGAGAAGCCTTTTTCTGCTCTCTAAAAAAGTTCATGCCATTTTTGATCCGATTAGCAAGTAGCCTAGATTCAAATTCAGCCAAACCAGCCATCTGATTCACAGAAAACCACCCAAAGGGGGAAGTTGGGTCAACGGGGGCATCCAAAACCGTGAGTTTGACTTTGTACTCCTCAAAGATGGCGATCGCCTTGTGAATCCCCACCACGCTGCGTCCTAGTCGGTCAATTCTAGTGCAGATGACTTCGGTGATTTTGCCTTGTTTGCACTGAGCAATCATTTTATTAAATTCTTTCCTCTTGTCGCTGCGCCCGGACTCAACATCTGAGAAGATGACAATAGCGCCAGCCCTTTCTACTCGTGCTGTTTGTTGTTCCAAAGCATTACCTTCATCCTGTTCACGGGTGGAAACCCTCACATAACCTGCTTTCATCATCATTCCTCATACTGCCCATATTGTTAATATAACTCTACCCGTTTGATGCTTCACTCCAAGGCTCAAACAACCGTTCTTCACTTGGCTGCTGAAAGAGGATCTGTTGAAGACCTAGAACTTCATGAAGTAATGCTCAAAGGTTTCCGCGATGTTAAATGCGTGGAATCCGGTGGTCCAGAACCCGGTGTAGGTTGCGCCGGTCGTGGTATTATCACCGCTATTAACTTCCTAGAAGAAAACGGTGCTTACACAGATTTAGATTTCGTATCTTATGACGTACTAGGTGACGTTGTATGTGGTGGATTTGCTATGCCTATCCGTGAAGGTAAAGCACAAGAAATCTACATCGTTACATCAGGTGAAATGATGGCGATGTATGCTGCAAACAACATCGCTCGTGGTGTACTTAAATATGCTCACTCCGGTGGAGTTCGTTTAGGTGGTTTGATCTGTAACAGCCGTAACACAGACCGAGAAATCGAATTAATCGAAACCTTGGCAAAACGGTTGAACACCCAAATGATTCACTACGTTCCCCGCGACAACATAGTTCAACACGCTGAATTACGTCGGATGACAGTGAACGAGTATGCGCCTGATAGCAAACAAGCTAACGAATACCGCGCACTAGCTAAGAAGATCATCAACAACAGAAACCTCACCATTCCTACACCTATCGAAATGGAAGAGTTGGAAGAATTGTTGATTGAGTTCGGTATTCTCGAAAGCGAAGAAAACGCTGCAAAAATGCTGGCTAAATAGGCATAATTCGCTACGAAGAAAGAATTTTCTAGTACCAGGAAAAAGGCAGAGAGCAGCACATCAAAAGCTCTCACCTTTGACCAACATTTCCCTATCGCTACAGGGGACTTCATGTCCCCAAACACCTCATCCCTATTTCCGTTCCTTTAGGAGCAAGAGAGATTAACAATGACTTCGACCGACGACAAGAAGATTGTTGAACAAAGAAAAGAACTAGTTAAAGAAGTTCTCAAAGCTTACCCCGAAAAAGCTGCTAAGAAGCGTGAAAAGCATTTAAACGTATTTGAAGAAGGTAAGGCTGATTGTGGTGTTAAATCTAACATCAAATCCTTACCTGGTGTAATGACCGCTCGTGGTTGTGCTTACGCAGGTTCTAAAGGTGTGGTTTGGGGTCCTATCAAGGACATGATCCACATCAGTCACGGTCCCGTAGGTTGCGGTTACTGGTCTTGGTCTGGTCGTCGTAACTACTACTTAGGTACAACAGGTATTGATACCTTTGGTACTATGCACTTCACCTCCGACTTCCAAGAACGCGACATCGTGTTTGGTGGTGACAAGAAACTGACTAAATTAATTGAAGAATTAGATGTATTATTCCCCTTGAATCGTGGGGTTTCTATTCAATCTGAATGTCCTATCGGTTTGATTGGGGATGACATCGAAGCAGTAGCTAGAAAGACATCCAAAACCATCGGTAAGCCAGTTATTCCCGTCCGTTGCGAAGGTTTCCGTGGTGTGTCTCAGTCTTTAGGACACCACATCGCTAACGACATGATTCGTGACTGGGTATTCCCCAAAGCAGATCAAGGTAAGAAAGACGGTACATTGAAGTTTGAAGGCACTCCTTATGACGTAGCCATTATTGGTGACTACAACATCGGTGGTGATGCTTGGGCCAGCCGGATTTTGTTAGAAGAAATCGGTTTGCGCGTTGTTGCTCAATGGTCTGGTGACGGTACAATCAACGAAATGTTGATGACCCCCAACGTGAAGATGAACCTCATCCACTGTTACCGCTCGATGAACTACATCAGCCGTCACATGGAAGAAGCTTATGGTATACCTTGGTTAGAATATAATTTCTTTGGTCCTACCAAGATTGCTGCATCTTTACGTGAAATCGCTTCTAAGTTTGATGCAAAAATCCAAGCAAATGCTGAAAAAGTAATTGCTAAGTACCAACCTACAATGGATGCGATCGTTAGTCAATATCGCCCCCGTTTGGAAGGTAAGACAGTTGCAATGATGGTTGGTGGTTTACGTCCCCGTCACGTTGTTCCCGCTTTCCAAGATTTGGGAATGAAGATGATTGGTACTGGTTATGAGTTCGCTCACAGTGACGACTATAAACGTACTACTCACTACATTGAAAACGGAACTATCGTTTATGACGACGTTACCGCTTACGAATTTGAAGAATTCATCAAAGCATTGAAGCCTGACTTAGTTGCTTCCGGTGTGAAAGAGAAGTATGTATTCCAAAAGATGGGTCTTCCTTTCCGTCAAATGCACTCTTGGGATTACTCCGAACTTGGTAATGTTGGTAGAAAGGTGCGTTAGTTTAAGGTTTTTTGGGAGGTTTTTTGGTTGGGGAATTAAGAGAGTTTAATTTTTAGATTAAATGCAATTTATTATGTTTTATAATAACATTGTTTGTGGATAACTGCAAGTAGTAAAGGTCTTATTATATCTGATTTTGAGATGGTTGTAAATTTGTGATGTTTGGTGATTTGGTTAAATTTGATAACTTTTTGTGGGTTGATTTTATAGACTAAATAGTATGGTGTGTTAGTCTTGGGCAGCAACAGCAGCGTTAATATAACTGAAGATATCGTCAAGTTTCCCTATTGCCTCTAGTGCTATTGCTTCCTCTGGGGTGAGGGTATCTAATTTGTTTTTATCAAGCAGTTCTTGCATCCGTTCACCTAGCTTATCGGTAAATTTGAATAGCATGAGGTTGTTGATATGCTTGATGCAAATTCCTTCAGGTAGTAATTGGGACGGTTTAACTAGTGTAGTTGTCATTGGTAAATTATCTTTAATTTTCTTGATTTTATCATTGAATATTTGGGATGTGATATCTACACAGAATATCACTAACTCAAGGAGTTATTATAACATATTCCCTAAAAACAGGAGATAAAATAAACAATGTTTTATCACTTTCTATAGTTGTAACTAAATAGCGCATCTTTAAAGACTGTAAACCATTAATTAATTCCATAGAAGATAAAGATAAACTCTCTCTTAAATGTTCTCTTGATACGGGTTTATTATATTTACTCAGTTCTAAAATAATCTGCTGTTCTACTGTTGATAACCTGTTAAATAATTCATTTAATTGATATTTCATATCTTCTGTTAATAGTAAACCTTCACTTAAAAATTCAGATACCCGACCTTGAAAAATATTCCTAATTAAACTAGAAATATCTTGTAAATAAGTTGGATTACCTTCATATAACTTTATTAGATTTGACCAATTTTCCTCATCTTTTAATTTCTGAGTTTTCAAAATATCAGTAGTATCTAAATCTTGTAATTCTAAGCATTTAACAGGATATGATTCTTCGTCAATGCAAATCATTTCTTGGCATTTTTCTTGACTGATTAAAATTAAACTACTTTGATGTTCAATTTCTGTTATTTTTGCGAAAAATGTTTTGTAGTCTTTATATTCAGGTTTATATTTTCCTGCAACTTGTCCTGTACTGAAGATGTCTTGTATATCATCAATGATAATCAAACATCTTTTTTGACGTAAAAGATTGAAAAATTGAGTTAGTTTATTGTCAGTTTCAATATAATCTGGATTGGTAAATATGAATATTTCTGTGAGGATGTTATCTAAGGAATGAGAGAGTTTAATATTTTTCCATATGACTAGATCAAATTGTTGTAAATTTAGATCAATGAAATGTTTGACGAGGGTGGTTTTACCAATTCCAGGTAATCCTAGAATTGAGACAAGACGGTTATTTTGATTGGTTAACCAATGGGATAGCGTTTGTAGTTCGGTTTCTCTTCCGTAGAAGTGGGTAATTTTTGGAGCTATGGTTAAATCGTGAGAGGATGTTTGAGATTGATTTTTAGTTATATTTTCTTGATTATCCTGCTTTGTATTATATAAAATTTGTGGATTAAAATGAAAATGATGATTACTACCATTTATATGACAAATATTTCGATTTTGAGATGATTGGATATGTAATCTTTGGAATGTAGAACGAAAATTATATTTATTAATATCTTCATCTAATTGTTCCGAAAACACTTGCCAAAGTTTATAACCTACATCTCTCACATGACTTTCACTGCGGTGACATTGTTTTGCAATTTTCTCATAAGTCTGTCCTTGCCAAACACCCTTAATTACAGTGTCCTGAATATCATCTAAGTGTTTTCCCGTTTGAACAAAAACTAACTCATCAGCAAATTGTAAAACTTCTTTAACATCTATCATAACTATATAATGTAAGCATTTCAGCCATTATAGCTTAATCTCTGTAAGTATTATCCGGCATTCTCGGACAATTATATTAATTATTTGTTACAAAAGTCCCGATCAAATCAGGTATTGTCCTGTAAAAACAATAATTTAGTGATGAGACAATTAATCTCAGCAGTCTCTTAGTGAATTCCATCTTAATAAAGGATTTAGATAGTTTTTTCAGTACATTACGCTAAGTCTAGTTTGAGGCTATCAACAGAGGCTACTACCAATCAAAACTTTATTTAAACCTACTTGACGCAGTTATGAACTATACCATCAAATCAGCATCATCTACGCGAACTATCAAAAACTTTTCTGCTATGGGACTAGTGGTGTTTTCTTCTTTGATTGCACCCTTTTTTGCACATGAATCTAGCTATGGTTATAGCACTTTCAACAAAAGTAATACTAGTGTCTCTCAAGAGGAAAAGAGCCAGAAAACTATCATGGCGCAGAGAGCAAGTGCCAATCTGGATGTCCAGGTAGATGTTCTGGGCATTACTAACCTGATTATATCAAGTATCAAATCTTCTAGAGACCGCAGTGGATTTGTCAAAAACCTCATGAATGGGGCTTTTTATGGTGCAGGTGAGAGGTATAACGTAATGGTTTTTAATTTGAGTCAAGATTATGAAGAAAGTTTTAGAGGAGTGAAATTCTATGGTTCGGCAGTCTATGACGGTGTCACTTTCGGTATTTGGGTTTTTGAAGATGGTGAATTCACTAATAAAGGTGATGGTGGATGGATTAACTGGGCTTTTTATGGGTTGTTTGATAGAAATGGTGGGTATGTAAGATTCAAGAAATCCTAAGATTGTGGTTCTAACTTTGCTGCTCAATTGCCCTTTTGTGTCCGCACCTTTATGGTAATTAGGGCTTGCTGGAATAATCAATAGTTAGTAGGGTGCGTCAGATTTTTAATTCAATCATGTTTGACTAGCTTATCTGTCTGACGCACCATACAGATTGCAACTGGTAGGTTAGTTTAAGCAACAGCAAAACCCAATATAATTTGAAAAAATAATCCATTACATCCTGTAAATCCTAAAATCCTGGACATCCTGATTCTGACAAATGCTACAATTAATAAACCATCAAAAGGAGTAAACAAAATGGCAACTAGAATCAATATTAATCCAGATATTTGCAACGGAAGACCTATTATTGCTAACACTCGAATTCCTGTACAAACGATTATGGAATTTTTAGGTGCAGGTGATTCCATTGAGGAAGTTTTGGAAGAGTACCCCAATTTGAAACGAGAAGATATTTATGCTTGTATCCAATTTGCAGCAAAGTTAATGGCGAATCACTATGAAGTGAGAAAAATCGCATGAATGGATTTTTATTTGATGAAAATCTCCCCACTAAAATCCAATTTACTCCATCTTTACCCATCATCCATGTTTCAATTTTAGGAGATAGTCCGAGTGATACCCAAATTTGGGAGTATGCGAAGGAAAAAGAATTGGTCATTGTTACTAAAGATGCAGATTTTTCAGATCGGCTGATGGTTGATTTGTTCCCACCTAAAATAGTACATCTGCGTTTTGGGAATATGCGAAAACGTGAATTTCACTTATTTCTAGCTCAGGTTTGGCCAGAGATTGAAATGTTAGTGATTGATCACAAGTTAATTAATGTTTATTTAGATCAGATAGAAGCATTTAGATAATTGGGGGATTTTACATGAAAATAGTGATGTGCGGAGAAACCTCCGCACTAATCCTTGATTTTATTCGTGGATAGTCACTTTGATCATTTTAACTGGAGTTTTGGGGCGATCGCAGAACAATAATCATCAATTAAATCCTGTAAATCCTTATATCCTGGATATCCTGATTCTGACAATTAATGCTACAATAAGCAAATAATTACTTGGTATCATATCATGATGATTACTCAAGCACTGGAATTACAACCTAACATCTTAGAAGATATATCAGAAGATATCATTTTCCCCCCCAGTGACCTATATAGTGATGAACCTCCCGTGGAAACAGAACTGCATCTCGAACAAATAATGTTCTTAATAAAATCTCTCAAATGGTTATGGAAAGAGAGAACTGATTTTTATGCTGTTGGAAACCTAAGTATTTACTATAGTCCTCATCAAAAAAAATCAGAAGACGTTAGAGGTCCAGATTTTTTCGTAGTTCTAGGAACAGAACGGAAAACTAGAAAAAGTTGGGTAGTGTGGGAAGAAAATGGTAAATATCCTAACCTGATTGTGGAAATTCTCTCACCAACCACAGCTAAAACTGATAGAGAAACTAAAAAAGAACTTTATCAAGATACTTTCCGCACACCTGAGTATTTTTGGTTTGATCCCTATAGCTTAGAATTTGCAGGTTTTTATTTAATACATGGTAAATATCAACCTGTAGAACCCAATGAAAAGGGACATTTATGGAGTCAAGAATTAGATTTATATTTAGGAATTGTTCAGGGTTTATTAAGGTATTTTACACCAGATGGAGATTTAGTTCCCACACCGGAAGAAAGTGCAGAATTTGAAGCCCAAAGAGCAGAAATCTCTAATGAAAAAGTTCAACGGTTAGCAGCAAAGTTGCGAGAATTCAATATTGATCCAGATACAATTTAATTTAGATCCCCAACTTCTCTAAGAAGTAAGGGATCTATTCCATGTTTATTTTGGACTATAGGGCAGAGAAGAATGGTGTACAATAATACGCAATTTCCCATCACCACCTCTAATAAACTGCCAGGTTTTATCTACTGTTGTGACTTTACCTGTTTTATCAGTTATGGAAACATTACCCATAGTGGTAGCAGTATTACCAACAATAAAAATACCAGCGTTGCGAATTTCCACCTTTCGCCATCCTTTGAGAGCAAAACCAGTATCTTTAGGGAAGGAGGAATCACCACCCACAAAATAAGACAAAGCTCCTTTGTGTGTCGTGCGGAAGGTCTGGTCTCCAGTTGTCAAGGTTGGCTTGAACAACACCAATCCCGATTGATAAGCATATGCTTGATCTATTATATTGTCAGCCAATGTTCTAGCAGCGGCTATCCCCTTTTCATCATAGGTGGTACTGATGGAAACCAGTGCTTCACCCCAGGCTTTTTGAGCAGCCAGCACTTCAGCCTCAGTAATGGATATATTAACTACTGATGTCTTAGAATTTGATGAGGCCGGCTTAGTGGTGGTACTATTAACTTGACCATGAGCCATCAATGGCGCAGTAACCAACAAGGCTATAGTAGCAGCGGTTACAGAAAGATTGACTTGTAATTGTTTAAAGGGGTTGGTATGCATACTAACGAGAAATATCAAAGGGGAAGTTAAAAAACGTCTCAACAATATTTAACAACCTTGTGCCAACTCAGTCCAATAGTTACTATAAATAGTTACCATAAGTAATCATCTATGCTACCATTTAATGATCTAGGATTAGCCATTTCAATGTGTGTTAATTTTCTGCTTAACGAGTGACAAGGCGGTTGATGAGATATGGGGCTTGTTCTTAAGGTAAGTTCCTTTTGGTCGAGCAATTTTTAGATCGCGTGGATGACGGCAAAAAGCTATGGCAAATGTTTAAGAGATTTGCGATAATTCAGTGAAAGTAATTGACAATTAATGCTACAATAAATCAATAATTACTTGGTATCATACATGATGATTACTCAAGCACTGGAATTACAAAATAACACATCAGAAGATATCATTTTTCCCCCCAGTGACCTATATAGTGATGAACCTCCTGTGGAAACAGAACTGCATCTCGAACAAATAATGCTCTTAATAAAATCTCTCAAATGGTTATGGAAGGAGAGAACAGATTTTTACGCTGTCGGAAATCTGAGTATTTACTATAGTCCTCATCAAAAAAAATCAGAAGACGTTAGAGGTCCAGATTTTTTCGTAGTTTTAGGAACAGAACGAAAAACTAGAAAAAGTTGGGTAGTGTGGGAAGAAAATGGCAAATATCCTCATGTCATTGTCGAAATTCTTTCACCAACCACAGCTAAAACTGATAGAGAAACTAAAAAAATACTTTATCAAGATACTTTCCGTACACCTGATTATTTTTGGTTTGATCCTTATACATTGGAATTTGCAGGATTTAATTTAATCAGTGGCAAATATCAACCCTTAAAACCTAATGAAAAAGGACATTTATGGAGTGAAGAATTGGGGTTATATTTAGGGATTCATGAGGGTTTATTAAGATATTTTACATCATCAGGAGTTTTAGTTCCTACACCGGAAGAAAGCGCAGAGATGGAAACAACAAGAGCAGCAATGGAAGCAGAAAAAGCGAAAATATCAAATGAAAAAGCCCAAAGGTTAGCTGCAAAATTGAGAGAATTAAATATTGATCCAGATACAATTTAATGAAATCTAAAATCCAATTGTGTTTGTTTTCATTACCCCAACTTTGTATATTAGGAGGATGATTTTATGTTAATTATGACAATTAAAGATGTAGAACAAGTCCAAACCGCTTTTAGTGAAGCTGGTTTAGATTACGATGTTGAATTAACAAACGGGAGAATTTCTATTGTGGGTCCATCGGATATTGTATCTAGTGAAGTTGGTATTCTTTTTAGTCGGCTATTAGCTAATTGGGTTTATCCTCGTCGTTTAGGAAGAGTATTTGATTCTGCTGGTGGTTTCATTTTACCTGATAGCAACCTCACCGCACCAGATGTTTCTTTTGTTCGGGCTGCGCGTCTGCGTCAAAGTCCCCGTTATTTTGGCGAACTTGTACCAGATTTAGTAGTAGAAATTAAATCTCAAAGTGATAGAATTAAACCTTTAGTTACTAAAATCCTCAACTTGATCACATTAGGTGCTGTGATGGGAATTTTAATTGATCCTGATGAAGAAACTGTTACAGTTTATCGTCATCAAGGTGAACCAACTATTTTAAATAATGGGGATATTTTAACTTTACCTGAACTTTTTCCAGGTTGGGAATTAGCTGTTTCTGAATTATGGCCTCCTATTTTTACTGAAGAAGAAACACAAGGTTAGTTTGTTTGATCGGATTGGTTTTTTGTGGAGTTCTTTCATGAGAAATAGGGAATTTTGCCAAAAAATTAGCGGTGTGCGGAGAAGCCTCCGCACTAAATCCTTGATTTTATTCGTGGATAGTCACTTTGATCATTTTAACTGGAGTTGTGGGGCGATCGCCTGATCCTGTGGGAGTAGTTTCAATGGCTTTTAATACATCCATCCCTTCAGTAACTCGACCGAAAACAGGATGTTTAGATTGACCGGCTGTAAACCAATCTAGATAGTGGTTGTGGACAGTGTTGATGAAAAACTGGCAACTGCCACTATTAGGGGACCCTGTATTAGCCATAGATAGAGTTCCTGGTTCGTTAGAAAGTTTCCCGTCTTCAGGATGCTCATCTTGAATACACCCATCAGGACCATTACCAGTTCCTGCACGAGGAGAGCTAGGATCTTTACTGTGAGGACAACCAAACTGCACCATGAAGTTTTTAATTACACGGTGGAAATGCAGACCATCATAAAACCCACTTTTAGCCAATTTGATGAAATTTCCCGCCGTTATGGGCATAACATCGGTGAATAGCTCAAGAGTAATCGTACCAAGGGAAGTTTCTAGAGTTGCGGTGGGATTTGCCATGAATATTGAATTACTAATCTTTGTAGTGGGTTGGTTTGTCGCTTCTAGTTTACCTAAAATATTGAAAATAATGTTCACCAAAATCCGCAATTAACCCAAATCCGCATTACCTACTGTCAAATCAACAACCTCAGCTTGATACGAGTGGAGGTTGTTTTTTCGGCATTCTAATCAGGAAAAGCTAAACCAGTTCTCGGATCTCTGATATATAATCCTAGTGTCAAACTCCGCATGACTTCATCCCAAATCGGTATTAATTGCTCTGCTTGATCTGCCCAATAATCAAAGGTAATTAAACATTGAATATTTGAACCCAAACCCACACAAGTCCGAGAAAAAGCTTCTCTGGGTTCAGTTTGAGTGTCAATAAATTTAATTTGACACCACATAATCCGGGCTGTTTGTCGCTTAACAGTAATTACTTCTCCTCTTTCAATCACATCACGGCTATCATCTTCCATGATTTTCTTCAAAGTGTGTTTAAGGGGAAACAGTGTCCAGTCATTCGGGGGTAAATGATTGTAAGATACCTCTAAACAACAATCATCATCAGGTGGTTTTTTGTCCATGAACTTGAAAGATTTTTCTTGTGGTTCAAATACCCAATTTTGGGGAACATTGAAGCGAACCGCACCCCTCCCAGCTACAAAAATCTTATAATCATCAGGACCTTCCCAATGATGATCTGGGCTTAATTCTAGGGTTTCTTTAATCCATTGAAGATTGCTTTTTTTCCGCTTGGCCATAATTTTAATAAGGGATTAAATTTTAGGTGACATTAATCTGATTTATTTGGGAAATGTGATTTTATGTTTCTGTTTCCAATCCTACACCATCATAAAGCATTTCTATGGGAAATTCAAATGCAATACTTGAGAAGGTGATTATGTCTCCTATTGTATATTGATAATAAAGCCATAATCTTCCTTCTCCTCGACAATAACGTTCAACGGAGATTTTTTCAGAATCAATCAAGATATATTCTTGTAAACTGGGTATTGTTAAATAATATCTAAATTTTTCCCCTCTATCTCTACCGCTTGTACCAGGAGAAAGAACTTCAATAATTAATTTAGGATTTTGGATAAATTTACGGGCATTGATGTCTTCAGGGTGACAACTGACAATAAGATCAGGATAGAAGTATGGGCTTTTAGGGGTAACTTGCACTTTCACATCTGACACATTGACTCGACAACCACTAGGACGAAGATGAGAATATAGAGGTCTGTAAAGATTTAGAGCAATATCATTATGGGGGATTGTACCACCAGTCATGGCAAAAACTTCACCGTTGATGTATTCATAGCGAATATCCTGGTCAAGTTCCCATGGGAGATATTCCTCAATGGTCATTTTTGCTGGTTGTTGGGGAATGGCTATCATATCATGATTTTTTCAAGTTTGTTTTGATTATAGCAACTGACAAAAAATAGTTCTTAATCAGACACAATAATTGCAGCTAATCGTTCCTCGACTTCACAGATATAATCTGTCAAACCTGTATCAACTCCTCTTTCTCGTAGATGTTTTAAACTTGTCTCTTCCCAACAAAGCTTTTCCCGTTCCATATCATTTCCTGTGAGTTGTTCAACTACTACTTTTACATTTCTGATTCGTTCAGATTCTCTCTCTGAAGTAGCACGTAATCTGTGAGACTCTATGCAAGGATCAAAACTCAATTTATTTTTGATTTCTTCTAGTATTTGTTCCTCCTGTTGATTAGATGGAATAAAGCCATTTAAAACCCATGCTTCACGTTTTGGATCAGCCGCACCAATTATAATTTCTAGTTTCGGCATTTTATCAATATGTTCTGAACGTGCTTGTTCAATTCCTTCTTTACGTTCTGGTTGATTATCTAAATCACGGATAAAAATAACAGCTTTAATCTGTCGTATTCTTTGCAAAAAACGTACTAAATTAAGAATTTTAATAGATGCTGCACCATCAGCTTTTAAAGGCTCACCCTTACTATTATGACCTAGAAATCTGGCAGGTTTATATTTTATTTGTGATTTTGCATCATCAATGATTTTGATAATGTCTCTCCAGCAAGAAAATCCTGTCCCTTCCTCTAAACCAGTCCACTGAAAAGAATATTCCAAAATATCATCATCTAACCAATCGAATTTTTCCTTTAAAACTCGCTCGGCTAATTTGGTAGCTGTTCTGGCATCTGCACCACTTTCAACTATGACAATAAACTCAATCACTGACTTCTCCTTCTACCACCCAATCTTCACCTTCAGCATCCCAAAATTCACCTGTTGTTAAGGTTTCTTTTGCCCATTCTACATCAGGATGTTCGTCCAAACGTTTGGCAATTGTGAAACCTGAATTACTGTTATTTAATATGTGGACTTGAGAAGGAGCAAGTGCATCAATAATATAAGGAGAATGAGTAGTGAAAATAATTTGCAGGTTAGGATTTTCGGCAATGATTTCTTTGAAAACAGTCATTAACTCCCGTTGTGCTTGAGGATGAAGTCCCTGTTCCACATCATCTAATAAAACTAAGTTAGGTTGATTAGGATTCATTAATACAGTTAATAATCCTAAAGTTAACATTGTTCCTTCACTAATTGCATGGGCTGGAATACGTTCACCTGTATTCATATCTAGCACAATTGCTTGACCTGTCATTTCCTGAGTTTCTTCATAGGAAATAGGTTTACCGTTAACTTCGATTAATCGCTGACGAATGACTGGAACTTTTGCTCGCTTGATGCCAACTTTGCGGACATTTGGGACAATTCGACTCAGTTTTTCTTCTATTAGTTGAAACTTATCTGGAGCTTCATCACGCAAAAAATCTAAGGTTGGTGCTAATAATGAACCATCAAACTCAACTCTCGGTGTAATTTCTTCACTGTAAGCTGCTTTGGCAAGGTTGCTTGCCACTAATTTTAGGTAAACAGTAGGTTGAAAAAAATTGAATGGTAAAGGTGGATGCGGTGAGTATGAATATGTTCCATGTAGTTTTTCATTTGTCCAATTACTTTTATTACCATCTATATTCCATGATAATTTTGCAATCCAACTATTAGTGTTTTTGTTCTCCCAACTATAGAACACTTGGCAATTTTTTTGATTTTCCCAATAACCACTCGCAGTAACAGACATATTTTTTTCCCCAATTGTTGTAATGAATTGAGGTGATCTATCATACTCAAATATTTTTTCAAAGGATGTATCAGTAATCATGCTTAGATAATGCAATGCTTGTAACACGCTTGTTTTACCAGCACTGTTTTTTCCTACAATTCCATGTAATCGGGAATTATCAAAATTAAGTTCTGTATATTTATGGCCTTTGAAATTATGAAGTATTACTTTTTCTAGCATATTTTCATCTATTGATAAAGAGTTTCAGGAATGGGCATGGTCTTGAGCAGCAACAGCACTGTTAATATAACTGAAGATGTCGTCAAGTTCCCCTATTGCCTCTAGTTCTATTGCTTCCTCTGGGGTGAGGGTATCTAATTTGTTTTTATCAAGGAGTTCTTGCATCCGTTCACCTAGTTTATCGGTAAATTTGAATAGCATGAGGTTTTTGATATGCTTGATGCAGATTCCTTCCGGTAGGAATTGGGAAGGTTTAACCAGTGTAGTTGTCATTGGTGGATTATCTTGAGTTTTCTTAATTTTATCATTGGATATTAGGTGCGATCACACCTGCAATAAAACTATAATTCAGGATATCAAAAGCTTGAAGTCTTCCTTAATGGAGTACGTTTGTCTATAGCATTGCATCATTTGTAGTTTGTTATACTCTTTTACATATTTTTCTGATAGGGAAACACTCATTCCATCATAAGTTTTAAGTTCATGCCAAAAGCAGGATTCAAACATAATTAAAATATATTTATAACTGATGGGATAAATGACTTGTACACCATGTGAAGCTAGATCAGTACCAAAATTATCATGTTGTTTAATTACTATTGGATTATCTGAAGTCCATAGAGGAATAGAGGTTGAGTTAACACCAAATAACCAGACATGATTTGATAATATTTTTGATATTTCTGAATCATAACCTTGATCGAGAGTATTAGAGATATAAGATAAATGATGTATTTTTGAGTCTTCTTCTATACCTACCTTAATCAGATCGTCAAAATTAATTGAATTAATTGAATCTTCCAGGAAAGGAAATATATCTTCCTGAATATTTCCATTATTATTCAATAATGCCTGTTCCGTTTTTCTCTTAAGTTCATCTAAAGATTGAAACGTCTCTACAATTTGCCGTCTCATTCTAGTTGTCCTCACTAACTGAAATGCTAAAAAGCCAGAGAAATTTTTCTTTGCCTCTTCGTCTAGAACTCCAAGGGAATCAAATAAGTTGTTTTTTTCTATTTCTTCAAGACAATCTATGATCTGCTTTAGAAATTTTCCAAATCTTAATTCTGCTTTAGAGAAACTATGCTCTAAAATTTGAGATTTTCTTTTATCTCTTAATTCTTCAGTTAAAAAGGAATCAGGGAAGTCGTTGAAATATCTCTCTTGGGCAACATTTTTGATATGGGATGGATAGATAGATGCTTCTATTTTATCCAATACAAATAATTTCTTGTCTTTATTAGCAAAATTTTTTAAATAGCATTGAGGGACAAAGTGCTGCTTTTGAACAATCATTTAAATTAATCCTCTAAAATCAATTAATCAATATCTACTAATTGTTACTGCATCAGTGTTATTCCAACATTGAATTGTTTTCAAATTAGGAATATTTTGAAATTTTGACATCACGTTCATGTCAAATAGCAACAGGAATTTTGCAATTTCTTTTGCACAAGAATTTGGTTGTTTAGCAACTTGCTCTTCTGCGAACCGAAAGACTACCCAGTTCGCATTTAAAAATTGCCTGTCTCTGTAGTCATCTTTCCCAATATAGTGAATAGGCTCTCTCTGACCTAAATCATTCAAAAACCAGGGTTCATCAACCTCTACATCAATCCAAAGGTTGAGTGAAGGAACGTGTATGATAACGTCTGGTGTAAAAGTATAACTCAAATTTAGACCCTCACCGTTTTTAACAAAACATTCTGGAATACCTTTTACTGCATCTAAAAGGGTATTGTCATATTTACCTAATCTAGCGTCAGTTTTGATTAAATTAGATTGGGTTAAGTTTAGTGTATTTGTTATTTTATTCTGCATATATTCCTGTAAAAGAAGCGGATCGCTAAGAATTTTTTTAACGTTCTCATTCTCTTTGTTAGTTTGAATTTCTCTTTCTCTATACCCCTCAGTAGAATCATAAATAATTGCTGCACCTGCTCCAAGTAAACCTAACCATCCAATAGGAGTTGCTAGAGATATTACTCCTATTGCTCCTGCCAAAAAACTGAGTGAGCCAAATTTTTCGGCTGTTTTTAACTTTGGTTTGGTAGTCAAAGCTGCTTGAATACCATGAGGTATTAAAACTTTAGGATATAAATTATCCTGCTGTTTTCTCAGATATTCATTTAAAAATTTTTCGGTAGTCATAAATATCGGCGTTGCATTACTAAAAATCAGTATATCATTTTTGTGGTGAAGTAAAAGATTAATTTGACCAATCAAAATGAGGTAGTTGATAGTTTGTAGGTTGGGTTGAGCAACGAAACCCAACATTAACTTATCTATTCCCAATCTTCATATTTCAAGCCATCAATACGGCTAAATTCGCGGGTATTGTGAGTAACTAGAGTGAGATCATTTGCTAATGTTCTGAAATTTCAATCATTTCACCTTCCCAACTACCTATCACTTCTTCCAAAAACCTACGAGAATATCCTAATTCTTCTGGTGTTTTGGTTGCAGATTGTAATGATTTTTCTGCAATACGTTGAAATACAATTACTATTTCTAATTCTTCATTAGCAAATTCATCAGGAAGTTCAACTTTGAGAATACCATCATTACCAATGTGTGTTTTAATTTTCATACTTTCCATAGACTGATCTCCTGGTTGATTATGTTGTCAGCAGTTTGGATAAAATTTTTGATGGTTGTTCACGAATTAATGATAGAAATTAGTTTAGAAGGTAAAGGAATTTGTTTTTTACCACTACAATAAACAGTTTCTATCCATAACTCTCGCGCTTCATTAATATTTTCTATCGCTTCCTCTAAAGTTTCTCCCTGACTTATACAACCTGGTAAATCAGGAATAATTACTGTATATCCTCCATCATCTTCTGGATAAATAGACATCGGATATTTTAAAGAAAGATAATCGTCTAAAGATTGAAGCTCAAGTCGAGAATTAGTTTTCATCTTTCCAGTTTTCCAAATCTAGTAATCTAATGGTTTCTTCAATATACGTTCGTTTGACTTTTTTACCACCTTTTTTGGGAATAATAATTACTTCTCCTTGCTCATTCTCAAAAGCGTGATGACTTCCTCTTACTCTAGTTTCCTGATATCCAAAAGCTTCAAGAACATAACTAATCTCTTCAAATCTGGCTTCAGGAGGGCGAGAGAGAAGATATTTAATTAGTTTACTTAATTTACCCATTTACTGATCATAGCATTTTTTAGATAAGTGGTGAAAATTATTCACCTGCTAGTTATACCACATCACCAAACAATCTAATTCTGACTTAACAAAAATCAACTTATTTTATAAACAACCTCCATTCTCAACTTCTCCACCTCAATCTTCAATCGTTCATTCTCCATTTTTAACCCCGTATTTTCATCCTTAATCAACTCCACCTCATTCCGCTTACTCAAAGCCTGATTTATTGCCAACTTCCGCATATCCAAAGAAAACCAACGTTGATAAGTTTTCGTATGAATCTGCACACTATGACCCAAATTATCTGCCGCAGCCTTAATAGGAACTCCCAAAATATGCGCTCGAATTGCCCAACCATGACGTAAATCATAGGGTTTAAAATCTAAACCAATTTTTCTAAACCACCAACTTACCCTTTGGATTAAAGCCGTGATTTCTGCATGATTATTTTGGTCTTTTTTACTAATTGCAATTGCCAACATTTCTAAATATTTCGGATTTATTAAATCAAATTCATCAATCCATTCCTTATATAGAGGTAAAGCTTCCCTTTCACCAGTTTTACAATCTTTATCAACCTTCCAAGTTAAATCTATATTTTCAGCACTTAACCACCAATCAATATGAGGATTAACAAAAAGCTCACGGGGACGTAAACCAAAAACCGCCAACATTCCATAAGTCCAACGCCATAATTTCCAACTATCTTTAACATCTTGATTAACTTGCTTACCTCGATTATGCAAATATTCATCAAACTTATAAAATCCAGTAACTATATCCTTATCAGTAGGAACATTGCGAGAATTACTTTCAGGAACTTTAGAATAATTAGTTAAATTAATCTCAATGTTAAAAAGTTGACAAAATACAGAAATAGCCCTCACAGCATTATATTTAGCCCATTCCTTATCTATTTGATCAATCGCATTAATCAAAACTTCCCCAATTGCCAAATCATCAGCATTTGTATAACGCTTAATTCGAGAAAAATAATAAAAGAAAGTATGTTCACTTTTAGTTGTGCGTTTATGGGTCTTAAAATATTCCTCCTCAAACCTTGCTAATAACTCACCAATAGTTATTAACTCCTTTTTAATTCCTTCATTTCCTAAATATTTATTATTCCAAACAAAACTTTTTCTAGCAATTAACTTACCTAACTCATAAGCCTCTTCCTCAGCCGTTTTCAAACCTGGTAAATTTGCAGGAATATTCAAACTGAGATTATATTGCTTTTTCCCCGTTCCCCTGATATCCTCATCTCCCGGTTTAATAGGTAAAGTTGCCCGTAATTGCAGACATCCATTGGATTCCCGAATTGTTACCCTAGCCTTTGCAGACTTCAACCGCAGATTTACCTGCCCCAATTCCCATAATAGCTCTTCTTTCATTCTTTGCGCCTTTGCTCCTCTGCGCCTTTGCGCGAAACTTAACTCTGAATCTTTCAGACTATATTTAGACTGAAAATAAATGAGTTAACTGCAAACATAGTTTATCCCTGACATTGCTCACTGCAAACATAGCGAAGTTAAAAGCTATTAAACCAGCAATATAAATACTCCGGACCTTATCACGGTTACGACGGATTCGCAATCTTCGCTCGTGACATGGATTTAGCTCTGAACAGCCCAACCTGGGGATTAATCGGCGCTCCCTGGAACAAGAAAGCTCAAGCTAAGGCTAAAGCTAAGGCTGCCGTCTAGGGAACAAAAGATAGTCTGGGGTTTTACCCCAGGAGAGTTGGGAATTCAAGATTCAAAATTAAAAATTTCATTGTTTTGGATTTTGCATTCTGAATTTTGAGGCCCGTTCCCCACTCTCCACCGAACGCAAACATAATACACAGCAAGCTTGGAGATATAGAAATGCCTCAAGATCCCAATAAGATTCAGGACCACGTTGAGTTATTCCACCAGCCAGAATACCAAGAACTGTTTGAAAACAAAAAACAGTTTGAAAACGGCCACACCCCTGAAGAAGTACAACGAGTTTCCGAATGGACAAAAAGCTGGGAATACCGGGAAAAGAACTTTGAACGGACAGCTTTAACCGTTAACCCAGCTAAGGGTTGTCAACCTTTAGGCGCTATGTTTGCGGCTGTGGGTTTTGAAGGTACTCTTCCCTTTGTTCAAGGTTCTCAAGGTTGCGTGGCTTACTTCCGTACCCACTTAACCCGTCACTACAAAGAACCATTTGCTGGTGTTTCTTCTTCCATGACAGAAGACGCTGCTGTGTTCGGTGGTTTACAAAACATGATTGATGGTTTGGCTAACTCCTACAGCTTGTACAAGCCAAAAATGATCGCTGTTTGCACCACTTGTATGGCAGAAGTTATCGGTGATGACTTACAGTCATTTATCGGTAATGCTAAAGAAGCTGGTTCAGTTCCTCAAGATTTCCCCGTACCTTTTGCTCACACACCTAGCTTCGTTGGTTCTCACATCACTGGTTACGACAACATGATGAAGGGAATTCTTTCTACCTTAACCGTAGGTAAAAAGACAGCCAAGAGCAACGGTAAAATCAACTTCATTCCTGGTTTTGATACCTACGTGGAAAACAACCGCGAAATTAAGCGGATTGCTTCTTTAATGGGTATTGACTACACCTTGTTGTCTGACAACAGTGATTATGTTGATTCACCTTGTGATGGTGAATACAATATGTATCCAGGTGGTACTAAGTTGGAAGATGCAGCAGATTCCATCAACGCTAAGGCTACTATTGCTCTTCAAGCTTACTCTACCACCAAGACCCGCGAATACATTGCTAAGGAATGGAATCAAGACGTTAGTGTTGCTCGTCCTTGGGGTATCAAGGGAACTGACGAGTTCTTGATGAAACTCAGCGAAATGACTGGTAAGGCTATTCCTGAAGAGTTAGAAATCGAACGTGGTCGTGCAGTTGACGCAATGACCGACTCCCATGCTTGGTTACATGGTAAGCGTTTCGCTATCTACGGTGATCCTGACTTAGTTTACAGCGTAGTTGGTTTCATGTTGGAAATGGGTGCTGAACCAGTACACATCTTGGTTCACAACACCAATGAAGTATTCGAGAAAGAATTGCAAGCATTGTTAGATTCTAGCACCTTCGGTAAGTCCGCTAAAATCTGGGGTGGTAAAGACTTGTGGCACTTACGCTCCTTGTTATTCACCGAACCCGTAGACCTGTTGATTGGTAACTCCTACGGTAAGTACCTGTGGCGCGATTGTGGTGTACCTTTGGTAAGAATCGGTTATCCTATCATGGATCGTCACCACTACCACCGTTACGCAACTGTTGGTTACAAAGGTATAATCAACCTGTTGAACTGGATCGTTAACACAGTCTTTGAAGAAATTGACCGCAGCACCAATGTTGCTGGTAAGACCGATATTTCCTACGACTTAATTCGTTAAGAATGTCTGTAGGGTGGGGTTTCCCCATCCTTAAAAATAGACAAAGGGGATTGGGACTTAGGCAATTTACCTAAAATCCCATCCCCATTTCAAGTTCTAATTCCAATCGTAGCCGATGCTCTTTGTTTCTTTCATCTACCGGACGGATGAATTTTGAAATAAGTTCCAGCAAAATTAATCTCTTAGCGCGTGCTTTATCTGACCTTGAATACAATAATTTTTCTATTTTCTCTTGCAAAACCAAATGTTATGAAAATCCCACCCCTAGAAAATACAGATAAATACATATCTTTTTTGAAAGTTTATCTGTGTAAATATTAAGTTAATCAGATTTTGCAGAAAATCTATAAATCAATCCAAACTAAGTATAAAAACTTGGTTATTTTCGGGGAATTAGAATTATTATATTTAATATATCCTGTGGTAATCCTAAATTATTTGTGAGATATTTCTCACTTATTCTCTATTACAGCAAGTTTCTATGATCTTTTCTGTAGAGACACAAACCCAGAAATAGATAATGCTGTAAATAGTTCCACAAATAATTTTTATTAATTTGCAATATTTTTCTCGAAGTCATCATCTTGATGATTAACTTTAAGCAAGATTTGTCATGGTTGTAAACTCCATCTAGCCCCAGAATAAAAATGAAAGTCACCCAAAGCAAAATTAACGAACTTCTGAGTGAATCAGGATGCGAACATAATCAACAGAAACAGGGAGAAAAGAAAAGCAAATCTTGTACCCAACAAGCTCAACCAGGTGCGGCTCAAGGTGGTTGTGCCTTTGATGGGGCGATGATTGCTTTAGTTCCTATTACCGATGCTGCTCACTTGGTACATGGTCCGATCGCTTGCGCTGGCAATTCCTGGGGAAGTCGTGGTAGTCTGTCTTCTGGACCAATGCTTTATAAGACAGGTTTTACTACCGATGTGGGTGAAAATGATGTAATTTTCGGTGGTGAGAAAAAGCTTTATCAGGCGATTTTAGAAGTTAATGAAAATTACAAACCTGCGGCGATTTTTGTTTATGCTACCTGCGTTACAGCCTTAATTGGTGATGATATTGATGCAGTTTGTAAGGTAGCAGCCGAAAAAATTGGTACTCCGGTAATTCCTGTGATTGCTCCCGGATTTATTGGCAGTAAAAATTTAGGTAATCGCTTTGGTGGTGAATCTTTACTAGAATATGTAGTGGGAACTGCCGAACCTGAATATACCACACCCTATGATATTAATTTAATAGGTGAATATAATATTGCTGGGGAAATGTGGGGGGTTTTACCTTTATTTGAAAAGTTAGGAATTCGGGTTTTATCAAAAATTACTGGTGATGCTCGTTATGAAGAAGTGCGTTATGCTCACCGAGCTAAATTAAATGTGATGATTTGCTCACGAGCGCTTTTAAATATGGCGCGAAAAATGCAGGAACGTTATGGAATTCCTTACATTGAAGAGTCATTTTATGGAATTAAAGATATTAACCGTTGTCTGCGAACTGTAGCTGCTAAATTAGGTGATGCTGATTTGCAGGAACGCACAGAAAAACTCATTGCTGAAGAAACTGCGGCTTTGGATGTTGCTCTTGCTCCCTATCGAGCCAAGTTGAAAGGAAAGCGAGTTGTTCTCTATACTGGTGGTGTGAAAAGTTGGTCAATTATTTCTGCTGCGAAGGATTTGGGAATTGAAGTTGTGGCCACAAGTACCCGCAAAAGTACAGAAGAAGATAAAGCGAAAATCAAAAATTTGTTGGGTAATGATGGCATTATGTTGGAGAAGGGGAACGCCTCCGAACTCCTGAAATTAATTGAAGAAACTAACGCAGATATGCTTATTGCTGGCGGTAGAAATCAATATACTGCTCTCAAAGCGAGAGTTCCCTTTTTAGATATTAACCAAGAACGTCATCATCCTTATGCCGGTTATGTGGGCATGGTGGAAATGGCACGGGAGTTGACTGAGGCTTTATATAGCCCCGTTTGGGAGCAAATTCGGAAGCCTGCTCCTTGGGAATAATTGAAAATTACAGCACACATCTTGTTTTTGTTTCGCGCAAAGGTGCAAAGGAGCAAAGACGCAAAGGAAGAAATACTTTGAGATTATTGAGATTATAGTTATTATGGCGATCGCAATTGTTCCAGAAAAGTCTCTGACTGTAAACCCCCTCAAACAAAGTCAGGCTTTAGGCGCTTCTTTGGCTTTTTTGGGGTTAAAGGGAACTATGCCTTTATTTCATGGTTCTCAGGGTTGTACGGCGTTTGCAAAGGTGGTTTTGGTTCGACATTTTCGGGAAGCTATTCCTCTTGCTACTACTGCAATGACGGAAGTTACTACTATTTTGGGTGGTGAGGAAAATGTGGAGCAAGCTATTCTCACTTTGGTGGAAAAGGTACAACCGGAAATTATTGGTTTGTGTACCACTGGTTTAACAGAAACTAGAGGTGATGATATTGAAATGTTCTTGAAAGATATTCGAGAACGTCACCCTGAACTTAATCATTTAGCCATTATTTTTGCTCCTACTCCTGATTTTAAAGGTGCATTACAAGACGGTTTTGCAGTTGCGGTAGAAAGTATAGTTAAAGAAATTCCCAAAGCAGGGGGAATTAAACCCGAACAAATCACCATTTTAGCTGGTGCTGCGCTCACTCCTGGAGATGTCCAAGAAGTTCGAGAAATGGTAACAGCTTTCGGTCTAGAACCAATATTTGTACCTGATTTGGGAGCTTCTTTAGATGGACATTTGGAAGATGGTTATACTGCTATAACTGCTAGTGGCACAACTCTCAAACAATTACGTTCTCTTGGTAGTTCGGCTTTTACCTTAGCATTAGGTGAAAGTATGTTAGGGGCGGCGAAAATTTTAGAGGAACGGTTTGGAACTAACTATCAAGTATTCAGAGATTTAACAGGATTAGAACCTGTAGATAAATTTCTGCAAAAGTTATCTTTATTAAGTGGAAATCCCGTTCCTGAAAAATATCGTCGTCAACGTCGTCAATTGCAAGACGCAATGTTAGATACTCACTTTTATTTTAGTGGAAAACGAGTATCTTTAGCTTTAGAACCGGATTTGTTGTGGACAATGGTGGGATTTTTGCAATCAATGGGGGCAGAAATTCACAATGCTGTCACCACAACTCGTTCTCCATTACTTGAACTACTTCCTATCAATAATGTCACCATTGGTGATTTAGAGGATTTTGAAAACTTGGCGCAAGGTTCTGATTTATTGATTGGTAATTCCCACGTGAATACCATCTCTAAACGCCTTTCTATTCCGCTCTATCGTTTAGGTATTCCCATTTATGACCGATTAGGAAATGGTCTATTTACCAAAGTAGGCTATCGCGGTACTATCGAGCTTCTTTTTGGTATGGGAAACCTATTCATAGAACAAGAAGAATCATCAATGATGAACCAATGGTCATCAGTAATCAACAAATAACACCTGATACCATTTTTTCTATCTCTGTGTCCTCTGTGCCTCTGTGGTTCGTTCATCTTAATTCAGAATAATTAGTATGACAACCGACCACCAACAACTGACAACTGACAACCAACAAAGGACAAATGAAAGTGAAAATTGCTTTTACGACAACTGACCGAATTCATGTTAATGCTCACTTTGGTTGGGCTAAGGAAATTGATGTTTATGAAATTTCCGATAACGGATATGAATTCGTTGAAACTCTCAAGTTTGAAGGTGATTTGAAGGAAGATGGTAATGAAGATAAAATTACCCCTAAACTTCAAGCACTGAATGATTGCACAATTGTTTATGTTGTCGCTATTGGTGGTAGTGCAGCCGCTCGTTTAATTAAGAAGAGTGTAACCCCAGTTAAGGCTAAATCTGAAGAGGAAAAAATTGAAGATATTCTCAACAAATTAGTCAAAACTCTCAAGGGTAATCCTCCACCTTGGTTACGGAAAGCTTTAGGACAGAAAAAACTTAGTTTTGCTGAAGAACTTGAAAACGAAGCAACATTATGAGTACAAATGATGTGAATGGAACTGGTAACAATTCAGAGGTAGTTTTAAGTCCTTTCCATAAATCATTAGTTCAACAAATCCGGGCGCAAGATAGTTATGGTTTTTACCGGAGTTGGACTGATGAATTAATCCTCAAACCCTATATTCTTACTAAACAAAAGAAACGGGAAATTTCCGTAGAAGGTGAAATTGATCCCGCAACTCTTTCCCGAATAAATGCTTTTTTTCGAGCGATAGCATCCAGTATTGAAAAGGAAACCGGACTTATTTCTAATGTGGTTGTGGAATTAGGACATGAGGGTTTCGGTTGGGCTTTAATATTTTCTGGACGCTTATTATTAACTGTAAAAACCTTACGTGATGCTCATCGTTTTGGTTTTGATTCCTTCGAGAAATTGGACGAAGAAGGCGCAAAGTTTGTGGAAAAAGGCATTGATTTAGCCAAGCGTTTCCCCGAAGTAGGAAATCTTTAATAATTGGGGACTGGGGACTGGGGACTGGGTATTGGGGACTGGGCAGAAATTACCAATTACCAATTACCAATTACCAATCACCAATTACCAATTACCAATTACCAATGACAATTGAGGAAATTACAACCAAGATTAAAAAGCTAAATAGTAAAGCAGGTCAAATGAAAATGGATCTGCATGATTTAGCGGAAGGTTTGCCCACAGACTACCACAAACTAATGGATGTTGCTGCGGAAACTTACGAAATCTACTGTCAGTTAGATGGACTCAAGCAACAACTCAAAAAAATGGAGAATTCTAAATGAGTACCAATATTGATGAATTCAAGAAGTTAGTAGATGCAGAAGAATTTTTCATCTTCTTTAATCTGCCCTACGACCAAAAATTTGTAAATGTTAATCGTTTACATATTTTGAAAAAGTTTTCTCAGTTCATGAGTCAAATTGATGATACTTATCCCCAGATAAGTGACGAAGAAAGATTAGAGAAATATTGTACAGCTTTGCAACAAGCTTATCAGGTGTTTATAGAATCTACACCCCATGAACAAAAGCTGTTCAAGGTGTTTAATGATAAGCGAAAAAATGTTGTCACCCTGACAGAAATCACCTCAGATTAGGAGTTAAAAAGTGATCAACCTAACGCCTACCGAATTGGAACGCTATAGTCGCCAAATGATGCTTCCTAATTTTGGCGAATTAGCTCAAAAGCGCCTGAAATCAGCGACTGTTTTGGTGTCGGGTGTGGGTGGATTAGGCGGTACGGCGGCGCTTTACCTAGCAGTAGCGGGTGTTGGGCGGCTAATCCTAGTCCGGGGTGGAGATTTGCGGCTGGATGATATGAATCGTCAGGTTTTGATGACTGACGACTGGGTGGGTAAACCTAGAGTATTTAAAGCCCAAGAAACACTTAAAGCCATCAATCCCGATGTCCAAGTGGATGTAGTTCACGATTACATTACCGCCGAAAATGTGGATGAGTTGGTGCAGTCGGCGGATATGGCTTTGGATTGCGCTCATAATTTCACTGAACGCAATTTGTTAAATGCAGCCTGTGTCCGCTGGCGCAAGCCCATGGTAGAGGCGGCTATGGATGGAATGGAGGCTTACCTCACTACGATTATTCCTGGTGTTACGCCTTGTTTATCCTGTCTGTTTCCAGAAAAGCCTGATTGGGATCGGCGCGGTTTTTCTGTGCTGGGGGCTGTTTCTGGGACTTTGGCTTGTTTGACGGCGTTAGAAGCGGTGAAGTTGATTACTGGTTTTAGTCAACCGCTGTTGTCAGAGTTGCTGACCATTGATTTGAACCGAATGGAATTTGCTAAACGCCGTTCTCACCGCGATCGCAATTGTCCAGTCTGTGGTAATACTGCCCCTTGGAGATATTCCCAATCTCAAACTGCAACGGTATAAAGTACCTCTTTTTTCAAATCCACATTCCAAATCAGAATATTCGCTACAGAATAGGAAACAAAATGACTGTTACTTTAACAGAAAAGGCTGAATTTCGTCTGCGGGCATTTTTAAAAGGTTCTGCAACTGAAGACGCTAAAAAAGGTGTCCGCATCTCCGTTAAAGATGGTGGTTGCAGTGGCTACGAGTATGGCATCGAAATTACCAGTAAGCCCCAACCTGATGATGTCGTATCTCAACAAGGAAATGTGTTGATTTACGTTGATGCTAAAAGTGCGCCTTTATTAGCAGGTGTGGTAGTTGATTTTGTTGAGGGAGTAATGGACAGCGGCTTCAAGTTTTCCAATCCCAATGCAACTGATACCTGCGGTTGTGGCAAATCTTTTAAAACAGATGATGGTACTCCCACTGGTGTACCTTGCGGCCAATAGTTCAAAGTTCAAAAAATAAGCCTTTCATTTTGAATTTTGAACTCAGCCGGGGAAACTTAACTAACTCAAAAACTCACTTCATTCACGTTTGAGGAGAATTAAAAAATGGCGACCTACCAAGTAAGATTGATCAGCAAAAAAGAAGACTTCGACACCACAATTGAATGTGACGAAGACACCACAATTCTAGATGCAGCAGACGAAGCTGGGATTGAATTACCTTTCTCCTGTCACTCCGGTGCTTGTTCTAGCTGTGTAGGTAAGGTTGTTGAAGGTGAAATCAATCAAGACGATCAATCCTTCCTAGATGATGAGCAAATAGGCAAAGGATTCGCTCTATTATGTGTTACCTATCCTCGGTCTAACTCTACAATCAAGACTCACCAAGAACCTTATCTTGCTTAATACAATATCTGTCAGGGTTTAGCATTACTGAACTCTTTCAATTTCACAATGATGGAGGATGTTTATCATCTTTCATCATTTCAATTTTCGCTTTTTATTTTGATAATCCAATGTTTACTCCTTTTACTATTATGGGTTGTTCTTTAGAATTGATGAAAGCAGGCGATTGTGGGATAGTTACTGTTTGTCAAAGTCAAGATGAGATAATTAGAAAAAAGCTCATATTAATGGGCATTAAAACAGGGAATACCATTACTGTAGAACAGCAATTTCCTACTTTTGTGATTAAATGTGGTAGTTTATCTATGACTATAGATCGGGAAATAGCACGGGCTATTTATGTGCGGGTAATTGATGGGTGAAAAGATTGATTATTAACTTTTGTTTAAATTGTGATTTAAAATACGAAAATACTGTATTGTCTAAATTAGGTATTACTAATTAATTTAAATCCAAAATTATGTGTTTGAGTGATATAATTAATGAGTTAGATTGTTGAATGTCATGTTTTGAGAGGCTTTGTTAGGTTTTACTGATGTTCAAACCAACGGCAAAAACTATTACTTACCACTTGAGAATATATGATAGAACGAGAAATACTGAATCGGATTACTACAAATCCCAAAGTAATGGCTGGAAAACCGACAATTAAGGGTACACGCTTAACCGTCGAGTATATTCTTAATCTCCTTGCACACGGTGCAACAGTCATAGAAATTTTGGAAGAATATGAAGGTTTAGTAGAAGCAGATATTCGAGCTTGTTTATTATTTGCATCTCGCTCTCTAGAAAGTACCAGTTTCATGCCTTTGATTGCGGAGATTGCCTAGATGCGATTTTTAGTAGATGAAAATACAGGTGTGACTGTCGCTCGCTGGTTACGTGAACAAGGTTATGAAGTTTTCTCAGTTTATGAACAAGCACGGGGAATAGATGATGACACAATTATTCAAAAGGCCTTTGATGAAAATTGGATTTTGATTACTAGCGACAAAGATTTTGGCGAGAAAGTTTATCGGGATAAATACCCTCATCGAGGTGTGATTCTTCTGCGTTTAGAAAATGAACGTTCTGCCAATAAAATCTATATTTTACAACAGGTATTAGAGCAGCATAAGGAACAGTTAGCAGATAGTTTTGTGGTAGTCACTGAAACTCAGATTAGATTTGCCAGGATAAGATAATTTTTTCAATTTTTGTTGCAAAATCGAAGATTGCCACAGCCTAGCCAACCATATCTTAAACCTGAAGCAAAAGATGTTAAAATACTATAAAGTTAGAGAGATTAAATAATATGAGCTATCAAGATATTATTACCATTGAGCCAGATAAGCGGGGTGGTAAACCTTGTATTCGCCGGATGAGAATCACAGTTTATGATATTTTAGGTTGGTTAGCATCTGGTATGTCTTATGCAGAGATATTAGAGGATTTTCCCGAATTAACAGAAGACGATATTAGAGCTTGTCTAGAATTTGCTGCTGACCGTGAACATCGTTTAGTTGCTACGGTAGGTGCGGCTTGAAATTGCTTTTTGACCAAAATTTGAGTCGTAAATTAATAACTCGATTAGCAGATATTTTTTCTGATTCTAGTCATGTTCAGCTTCATGATTTAGCAGAAAAAACTTGATCACCAAACAGGTAGTCATATTCGATTGACAACTCAAGAAAATGGTAAACATCACATTACTATTCCTAATCATAGTCCAATTAAAATTGGGACTCTTAGTGCCATTTTACGTGATATTGAGAACCATTTTAATTTTACCCGCGATGAATGCCTAGCTCGATTATTTGAATAGTGGTTGACTGTGTTGGAATCAAAAGCGAGTTAATTTTCACAAAAATTCAAGTTGATTTTTCATATCTCCTGGTTCAAGTGTTTCCCAAATCAGAATTAAAGTATTTAAAATTTCACCAATTGAACGGCGTTTCTGATCACAATACGTAATTCCTGCATGAGTTATACCGCTACGATGAAGAATAACAAAATCATCATCATGAGTAATCAATATCCGATTTTCAGATAACGCAAAAGCAATTTGTTCTCTGTCTGATACACCCATTAATCCGGTTTCTGACGTTGTAGTAACATTGATTCCTCGACGATGTAAACCTAACGCGATCGCATTACTAACACTTTCATCTAAATGAAATTTAATTCTCTCTATCATTGCGTTTTTTCAGTTTTTGTTGCAGAATCGAAGGAGTTTGTGCTTGAATTTCTTGGATTAAAGCCTCTGATTCTGATATTTGTTGCCTAATTTCTTCCCGATGATCATGATAGTATGCTAAAGCAGCATAGACATCAGACAAGGTAATACTAGGATAATGGTAGAGAATTTCATCAGGAGACATTCCCATTTGTTCATGCCAAATCACAATATCCTGAACTCGAATCCGATGTCCAGCAATGCGAGGTTTTCCTCCACAAATACCAGGAGTGATTTCAATATGTTCTTTGATTACGTTGACGGACATACTATTATCAAGAGAATTATTTGCTCTAATTATATCACTAAAATCTGATAATTTAAGTTTATTTTTTATATTCTTGAATTGTTTGATAGTCGCCATTTTGATAAGCTTAACGGGCTTCTGCAATTTCGGAGATAATTTGGGAATTTTGTTCTATTAAATCTTCTTCATTTTCTGAAAGTTGTTCTTCTAGAAATTCTAAAAGTTGATGTTTTTCTTGTAAATTGAGAGACGAAATTGCCGCAATTAATGATTCAAAGGGAATTTGTAAGTTAACTACTGTCATTATTGATAATCCTTTTTAGATTAATTATATTTTTAATTATGTCATATTTTCAGCTAATATACTACCAGAGAGAGAAATTATAACTATAGGGTAGGTTAGCAACAGTAAAAAAAAGGTGCGTTATGCAGGGGAAACGCACTATACTTATACTGACTTATCTAAAAATTAATTAGATATTGCATTCATTCGCTCGGAAGGTAAGTCTACTTGACCATTGACAGGGGTTATTTTAAATTCCGGTTTTACAGAGGCCTGATTAGCTGCAATTATCTCAGTTATTGCTTCTATGAAATGAGATTGTGTAACTTGTTTTTGCTCTGTAATCTTATTTTCTTTTGCAGCAGAAACGACAGCTTTTAAAACTGCATTTTTAATATCTCTCCCTGATATTCCATCAAACTGAGATGCAAGTTGGGCAAAATCTACTGATTTATCTAAAGGAAGTTTTTGAGGAATTTGAACTTGCCAAATTTTAGCTCTTGCTTGTTCATCAGGTAAATCAATCTGAATTTTCCAGCGAATTCTGCTAATAAAAGCTGGGTCATAGTTATAAATTAAATTCGTTGCAAATATTACTATTCCTTCGTATGCTGACAGTTGTAATAACATGACACTGCGAGTTAAATTAACAGCCGTATCGGTTGATTGACTTACATTTTCTAGCCGTTTACCTAAGAATGAATCAGCTTCATCAAAGAATAAAACCGCGTCATTACTCGTTGCAAATTCAAAGGCTTTTGCAATATTTTTAGGAGTTTCACCAACATACTTAGATTCAAGTTGTTGGTAGGGAACTACTAGAATTTTCTTTTTTACTGAATGAGCAAATGCTTCAGCAGTGAGTGTTTTGCCAGTACCAGGTGGTCCTGATAAGTTGATAGAAAGGGCTTTATCTAATTTGTGTTTTTCACCCATTCCCCAGTCTTTGTAAATTAGGTCTTGATATTCAAGTTCAACTATAGTTGATTCGATTTGCTTTTTGCTTTTTTGTGGCAGTATGACATCTTCAAGAGAATATTTTGGTTCTCTTAAATAAGGTGTGAAATCTATTGTTGGTTCCGGTAATTTGCTCGATTGGGGTGAGTTATTATCAGTTCTTGGCATTACATTGTCTCCAATAAATATTCTCAATCGATCTGAATTATTAAAGAATTAAACCAAACTTCTTGTTTCATTTTTCCATAGGTATCTAGAGACTCAAATAAATTTTCAAAGGGCTTAAATATTTGCCTTTCAGCAATGGTTTTCGGTATTTCAGGAGGAGGCACAAATTCTGAAAATAAGGGAGTAAAAAGTTCTTCAACAATACTCCACCATTCTTGATATTCAGATTCTTCTACATTATTATTAAGAACATAAATTTGTTCTAACCTGGAAAAAGGAAAATTTGATTTTATGACTAAATCACGTTCATCAATTTCTGGTATAGAATAACCTTGATCCTCGTTTCTGGCTTCACTATTATAAAGCCATATTTGTAGATGTTTAAAGTTACAATTTCTAATTTTACGACTCTGACGAAAAATTTTTCTGACTATTAAATCATCAAAAAAACTTTGTGTCTCAGGCATAAAAACTACTTCATCATCTCTATTTTTTTGACCCGGTAAACCAAATAGTTCAATGGTTCTTAAAGTTCCATCTGGTTCGGGAGAACGAAAACCAACTGCTGTGTAGATATTATCAGAATCTTGTGTCATAGATAATCCTATAAAATTCAAATGTTTATCACCAATTTCGCAAAGTTAATATTTTAGCTTCAGATCGGTTCGTAGGTAAAGGAGAGCCTTGAGGTGCTTGTCCAAATTTCAATTCTTGTCCCGATTGAGGTGCTTGTCTAATACTAAAAACTTGTGAATCTTTCTTTTCGTGGTATCTGGGATCCCAAACCTCCATTAAGGTTTCACCTATCTCTTTTCCTGCGTAAAAAATTGCATACAAGACAACACCTACTCCATACGCTAAAATTAAAGCACTCCTAATTATTCTTTCCCATATTCTGTCGATTTCTGATACCAAATCTTCTAGAAAAGCTTTAAATCTTATTCCTAACCATTCAATCAACTGATCTAATAGGACACCCGCGCGTTCAAAAAAGCCCATTTAAAGCATCTCCAATTATGATGTGAAACTATATAGTGATTACGGTCTGGTTTTTCTTTTAATACTAGGGTATGCTACACCACACACTCAAACCTGAAAAGCGGAAAAAAGCGGATCGCAAAAAAAAATTACAAACAGACGGAAAAAGTCTGAAAAGTACGGATAAAGTCTGCTATCATTACTTGTGTCGCGTTACATTTTTAGCCATGCAGGTTAACGAACTACTACAACTTGTGGATGAGGCTGTCTATCTCAATACAGGCAAACGTCTCAATGACTTGCAACGTGGAGTTATTGAGGGAACACTCAAGCATCAAAAGTATGCTGATATTGCCGAAAATTGTGGTTGTAGCGCGGGTCATGCAAAAGATGTAGGTTACGAACTTTTAAAAATGTTATCTGATATTTTTGATGAACCAGTTGATAAAAGTAATCTTAAATCAGTTCTAGAACGACAGGGAAATGTGAATATTTCTTTGGGTAATAATAGTAAAATTAATAGTAATTTAATTGGCTGTATAAATCTTGGTTCTAAACAACCTAAAACTAAACCAGATAAAAGTCATGCTGGTAATTCTAAACTAAAGCAAAAAGATCAGAATAAAACTCAGATAGAAAAGATTAGTAAATTAAGGTATTTCGGCTTAAATGATGAGCAAATTGCAGAGGTATTAGAGTTACCTTTAGAGGTAATTAAACAAGTGGAATCAGATAAATAAAATATTAACGCCATAATAACTGCTTGCCATTTCAACCCGTTGCGACAAACTCGAAGAGAGATTATATTTATCCAAATAGGCGGAAAGTCCTGCATCATAGCCGTAAAAATTGGTCAGGGATGTTACCCTAATTATAAAGTTGCCAGAAGATTAATCGCCAACTTTCTCCGTGAGACACTAGGCAATCAGTGAGTATCAATGTTCAAAAAACTACAGAAAACACAAATTTATCTACTTGCGGGCGCTGGACTATGTGCCTTTTTAGCCGGGGCAATGGTGTCAGCCCCCCAAGTTGGCAAAACCGTGAGTCAATGGTTGAACTTGAGTCAGGGTAAGCCGGAAAAATTATCTGAGGCTACCAAAGTTAAGTCAGTTGTATTTTCTCTATTGTCTCAATCTGTACCAGAAAGATTAACAAAACTCACGGAAATTGCTCAAACTGGTAGTTCCCCAGATCGAGAACGCGCCCGTTATTTGCTCTCTTGTGATTACGTAGAAACTTCTCAAGGGAAAAAAGCCCTGAGTTTATTGGCAGGACTGGAAAAAGATTATCCTGTATTAGCTCCTTACATTTTACTTAAACAAGCCCAGGCTCATGATATTTTGGGCGAAGATAAGCAAGCTTCCGATTTGCGCCGCAGGGTGTTAAAGGAATATGGTAAAGAAGCAGCCGCAGTTAAAGCTATATATGCGATCGCTCAACCAAAATTGTCTGATCAAGCGATCGCTCAATTTCCCTCCCATCCCCTCACTTGGGAAATTATCCGCAAACGCTTAAAAGATAATCCTAATCAGCCTAAGTTACAATTAATCTTAGCTAAATACGCCGCTGACGAACCAGGAATTGTGGGTGTATTAAATCAGTTAATAAAACAGCCACAACTCAAACCCGCAGATTGGGAACTGATTGGTTCAGTCTATTGGGATAACAATGAATTTACCAAAGCTAAAAATGCTTATATTCAAGCACCAAAAACCGCTACCAACCTCTACCGCATCGCCAGAGGATTACAATTAAATAAAGAACAAGATCAAGCCATTGAAGTTTATAAACAACTGCTACAAAAGTTTCCCACAGCCAAAGAAACAGCTATAGCCCTATTAAGATTGTCCGACATAGCTACGGGTAAAGACTCTATTATCTATCTCGACCAAGTAATTAGTCAATTTCCTGACCAAGCACCTCAAGCATTAATTAAAAAAGGGACTTTGCTGGATAGTCTCAAAGATAATCAATCAGCTAACACAACATGGAAATTATTACTAGGTAAATATAGTAGCAGTGATGAAGCCGCTGAATTTCGCTGGAAAATTGCCCAAACTAAAGCTAAAAACAACGACTATCTAGGTGCGTGGCAATGGGCGCAACCAATTACTATTAATAACAAAACTAGTATTTTAGCCCCTAGAGCCGGATTTTGGGTAGGTAAATGGGCAACGACACTAGGCAAGCAACAGGAAGCTATTACTGCTTATAAGTCTGTAATTAGTGAATTTCCTTACTCTTATTATGCCTGGCGTTCTGCGAGTATTTTGGGTTTAAATGTGGGAGATTTTAACAATCTGCGCGTGATGAATCCGGCAATTATCCCCCCGCAACGTCCTGTTCCACCAGCGGGTTCTGAGACTTTTCATGAATTGTATTTGCTGGGGCAAGATCGTGATGCCTGGTTGCAATGGGAAACAGAATTTAAAAATAAAAATCAGCCTAGTGTCGCGGAACAATTTACCGAAGGATTGATGAAATTAACTAAAGGTGAATATCTCATTGGTATTGACAAAATTGCTAAATTAGAAGACCGAGAAACACCCGCTGAAAAAGCCGAATATGCAGCTTTAAGTCAACAAGCTATTTATTGGCAAGCCCGTTATCCCTTTCCTTATTTTAAAGAAATTGAAAAATGGTCTACTTCCCGGCAACTTAATCCCCTGTTAGTTACGGCTTTAATGCGCCAAGAATCTCGCTTTCAGGCGAAAGTTAAATCCCCCGTTGGTGCAACTGGTTTAATGCAAATTATGCCCAGTACAGGGGCATGGATAGCCCCACAAATCGGTTTAGATTTTAAAAAAATCAATCTAGAAAATCCCAGCGATAACATTATGTTGGGGACTTGGTATTTAGATTATACCCATCAACAGTACGGCAATAATTCCATGTTAGCGATCGCTAGTTATAATGCCGGACCTGGTAACGTTGCCAAATGGTTGCAAACCATCCCTAAACAAGATCCAGATGAGTTTGTGGAAGGAATTCCTTTTGATGAAACTAAAAATTATGTTCGGCAAGTTTTTGGTAATTATTGGAATTATCTGCGACTTTATAACCCAGAAGTTTCTGCTACAGTCAGTAAATACTCGGAAGCACACCCCAAATTACCACCAAATTGATATCTATGATTGCAACTCCCAGCTATAACTATCTTTCCCCCGTCGAATATCTCCAAGGGGAAGAAACCAGCCCTATTAAGCATGAATACAGAGACGGAGAAGTGTACGCAATGGCAGGGGCTAGTAATACTCATGTAATTATTACTGGCAACGTCTTTGCTATGCTGAGAAATCATCTGCGTGGCAGTGGCTGTCAAGCTTACATTGCCGATACCAAGGCACATATTGAATCAATTAATACCTATTACTATCCTGATGTCATAGTCAGTTGCGACCAAAAAGATAAAGCCTTTAATAACTTTTTGCGTTATCCCTGTTTAATTATCGAAGTTTTATCTTCCACAACAGAAGCCTTTGATAGAGGTGATAAATTTGCTGACTATCGAAATTTAGAATCACTTCAGGAATATGTGTTGATAAGTCAAACGCGGATAAATGTCGAAATTTTCCGGCGTAATTCCGAGGGACAGTGGGGATTTTACAGTTATGGACAAGGGGAAAATGTGCATTTAGCAAGTGTAGATTTTCACTGTCCGATAGAAGATGTCTATGAAGATGTGAATTTTGAATCTCCTACTGGAGAAAATTGACCTAACTCCTGACTCCTACTGCTAAATTTCAACTTTCAGAGGGAACAGAAAAAACTCATGTTTAAAAACATGAGATGGAAATAATGACACTGTTTTTTTTGGACTACCCATCTTTTAAGGATCAATTATCAATTGTTTACCACACCTTTTACAAAATCCAGCATCTGTATCATGAAACGCTAAACCGCACCCTTGACAAACAGTTTCCACCTGATTTGCAGTTTTTACCAATCGTCTAATTAAGTCGCCAATTTGCCACGGAATCAGAGCCACTCCTGTTAAAATCATCAATACTGTCAGTAACCGACCTAATTCAGAAATGGGAATCACATCACCAAATCCCACCGTTGTCATTGTGACAACGGAGAAATAAAAGGCATCTAAAAAAGTATCAAAATTCTGAGGATTAACAGGATGTTCAACTTGATAAATGAAGCCAGAAAAAATAAAAACTATAGCAAATAAAGTAAATAATATTCTGGCAAAAATTACACTATCTTCATTACTAATACTACCAAATAAAAATTTTTTATCAATAAATCTCAGTAAACGGAGAATTCTCACCCAGCGGAATAACCGAATAAAACTAATATCTACCAATCCGATAAAAGATGGCAAAATTGAGATTAAATCAATAATTGCATAAAAACTCAGAATATATTTAATTCTATTTTTTGTACTCCATAAGCGGAGTAAATATTCCCCAGCAAAAATCATTAATATGCAATCATCTAATCCTCTTAACTGCCAGCGAGCTTCTTGAGAGAGATTATAGGTTTCCGCGACAAAAATTCCCGAAGATACTAAAACCAATAAAGCAATAGTTACACTAATTACCTTACCTACAGGAGTTTCTAGGTCTGTTAAGTAAAACTCTAATTTTTCTCGGTTCAGCACCATCTTTTCAAGAACTCAAAAATTAAAAAATTATTACCAATGACAAATGACGAATTAAAACCTTAACCCAACTCCACCTTGTAAAGATAAAGCTGTACCACCAGTATTCCGGTAGGCATCAAAAGCAATAATAGCATTACCAAAAATCACAGTATTACTATTAGGAATAACATAATCAATGCCTGGTTGCAAAGCAAAGCTAATTTTATTACCTACAGGAGAAGCTATATCACCACTAGTTAAGACTAAACCAGCACCTAAATAAACATCAGTTTGCCAGTTGAGAGGGAGGTCATAGGAAACAGTCGGGACTATGGCTGTGCCTTTACCAATTAACGCTTGAGCGCGGAAAGAAATGGGTGTTTCTAGTAACTTGTAACGAAAAGCCAGGACTCCACCCAATTGCGTACCATCTGTCAATCCCACAGTTGGACCAATACCAACATAGCTACCATAAGCTACCTGAGCTTGTACTGGTTGAGAGTTTACAGCTAAACTCAAAACGGTTCCCATTCCCATTACCCCAAGCCAACACTGAAAATGCTTCATTACCCTACTCCTGACACAATCTGTATTTAATATAACTTAGAGGGTGTTTGAAAAGTTTTGAATGTATAGACTGACCCCTCTCCAAAGCTCTCCCCTGCAAGGGGAGAGGCTTTAAAACCCCCATTCCCTTGCAGGGAAGGGGGGTAGGGGGGTTAGGTTTTTGGAGATTACTGGTTTGATATAATACTTTTCAAACAACCCTTAGCAATACCTTCGCCTTGAAAAAAGCCTTGATTCGTAGGTTGGGTTGAAGCATGAAACCCAACGCATTTGTTGGGTTGCGCCTCATCCCCTCATACCATTATGGACAACGAGAATGTAGTCCACCTTGAGTACAAATAAATGCCAGTTGTTGAGGATCTAAATTTTTAGCTTTAGTAAAATCTACTCCTTTGATTGAGGCATTTTGAGAACCAATATCAGGTGTTTCCACAAACTGATCTGCGGGATTTTGTTTACCGGCAAAGAGGATTGTACCTTGAAAATTTGCTCCGTCCACATTTGCTTTTCGTAAATCAGCCCGACTTAAATCAGCATTTTGCAAATTGGCGTTTTCTAAGTTAGCGGAACGCAAACTAACACCAGTCAGCCGAGTAGCAGTTAAGTTAGCATCGCTGAGATTAGCATAATCTAAATAGGCTTCAGATAAATCTGCACCTTGCCAATCAGTTTTGGTTAAATTTGCATAAGCTAATTGTGTCCCAATAGCAGAAACACGCACTAAACGAGCAGCATATAAATTTGCTTCTGTTAAATTAGCATTGCTTAAATCTGCATTTATCAAGCTGGCATTTTCTAAAATCGCATTTCGTAAATCTGTACCCACTAACTGGGTACTACTGAGATTAGCAGCAAATAAGCGGGTGTAGGATAAGTTGGCTTTGTTGAGATTAGCCCGACTTAAATCACTCCGACTCATGGAAACACGGCTCAAGTTAGTATTACTTAAATTAGCTGCCTTTAACTGGACGTTGCTTAAATCTGCAATCACATCATCGTAAGTATCCCAACGTCCATCTTCACCGACGCTGCGAAAACGGCTACCTTGGAAATTAGCTTGGTTAAGATTTGCCGATTTCAAGACAATTCCTGATAAATCAATGTTGTTTAATACCAGGTTAAATAAGGACTTTCCCCCAGATGCTTGAGAACCTAATTCAGCTTTACTCAAGTCAATATTGTTAATTTTGCCACTATAGACAGCCAGAATTTTATTAATTACCTGCTGAGTCAGAATTAACTGGTTTTGTCTAATGTCCGAATTAGGACTTTTACCCATAGATGCTAGTTCTTCCGCGAGAAACTGATTCATCCGGTTTAATTCCGGGATAGCTTTAAAACCAGTATTAGTTAAAGCTTGTTGAATAGTATCCAGGGTTTTGGGGTCTGTTTCCTTGACTAATAAGTCAATTAATAATTTGATGGATTGTTTATCATCTATAGTCCCCAAGGCTAACACTGCTCTTTGTCGATCTTCATTAGTAACACCGCTGCTGGGATTTAGTGCTTTGATGAGTTCGATAAACTTTTGACTATTAGTTTGTTCGCTTCTCCGTTGGCTTTCTTGGGTTTGGATATAGATTTGTGTACCGACTAAAGTTGATAGTACAGCAATCATACTAGTCAGCCCTACCAAAAACAGACTGAGATAAGAATTATTTTTGGGGACTGGAGTGGAACTAGATTTTTGAGTTGCAGCACTATCTACATCAGCTTCGTTTATTGTTGACTGCTCCCCAGGATGACTAACCGTGCTGGTTGCATCTATTGTGTATGTTCCTGCTATTTGATCATGGAAAGAGCGGCGATGCTTTTGGACAGGCCAGCCCTTAGACTCTGCTAGGATCATTAACATCGTTAAAGATGTAAACAGAGCTAAGTTGGGGAAAATAAAGCTGTAACGCCAGAGTAGATAAGCGGCAGAAACTGGTACTGTCCAACGCCCTAATCCTTCTCTAACTATGATTGCACCTAAGCCTGGGGCTGTTCCGGCTTCGTTTACTACTCGCACTCTAAACCACCGTTTGGGAATGGTGCTGCCAGTTTTAGCTAATAAATATAATTGCCAAGCACCGAAGCTGGTGGGTAATAATAGGGCTAATGTCCATAAGATATTAGTCGGCCAAGCGACGTTGCGAATACCGTAACTGACAGGTAATGCGAGGGGTCTAGCGATCGCTTTTTCTGTGACTACGAGAACAGGGTTAAGAGGAACTCGCTGGATCTCACTCCGAGAATTTACATACACGCCCAAAGCATAAGGAACTAAACCACTGGCAATAAAGAGGGTGATTTCCACCGTCCAAGCCACAAAACGCCTGGTTGCTAATGGTGTAATTTTAGCTTTCTTCGGTTCTTTGGAGCGGCTAGACTGACTACTACTTTTGCCGATCATTGGATTTGCCATTGAATAATTACCTGTGATTTTTTTTACGCGACTATTGGCATGATTAAAATAGGCTATTGCTTATTTTGCCTTTCTATTAGCAATAAAAAATTTGTATCCAAGATACACTAACACTGCCAACATCGCTAGACTCATAACAGAAGCAACTAGAGCAAATACTGTTTGCACCATCCAAACAGTTAACAACATGACAATACCTGTGACTGCCAGCTTTTTAATTGTTGATAAACTATTAAACCAATTTCTGGATCTTTGTAAATACAAGTTCCATTGAGAAAACCCTGTCAGAGGTGTCTGTGCTTCTGGTTGCGGAGGATTAACACCAGCAGATTTAATTTCTGCTGCTAGATTTTGGAGACGACGCTGCAAATCTTCTTCTGGTTGAGAGTTCATAAATTTTTATTGATCATGATCAATGAATTTAAGGGGATGTGGAAACCCCATCTTCAACGAAGTAAGATGGGGTAGTTCATGACTGAAAAACCCTATGATAGCAGGTACAATTTTGCAGAATGGAAAATATACCATCCTCCAGGAAATAGGGCGGGGCGGATTTGGTGTTACCTTTAAAGCTATGCACCACTATTTAGGTCAAGAAGTGGTGATGAAAACTATCAATGAGAGGTTGCGACAAGATCCCGATTTCCCTAAGTTCCAGCGCCAATTTCAAGATGAAGCTAAAAGATTAGCCGCTTGTGTTCATCCTCATATTGTCCGGGTAAGTGACTTTTTTGAGGAAGATAGTTTACCTTATATGGTGATGGAATACATTCGCGGAGACACCTTAGGTGCAGCATTTGTTTTACCAGGAATACCCCTACCAGAAGCTACAGCCATTCATTATATCCGTCAAATAGGCGCAGCATTGCAGGTTGTACATAATAATGGTTTATTGCACCGAGATATTAAACCAGATAATATTATTTTGCGTCAAGGAACGCAGGAAGTAGTGCTAATTGATTTTGGCATTGCTAGAGAATTTAATAACGGGGCAAAACAGACACATACAGGTTTAGTCAGTGAAGGTTATGCACCCATTGAACAGTATCTAACCCAAGCACAACGAACAGCAGCTACAGATGTTTATGGTTTAGCAGCGACTTTATATGCACTGTTAACTGCACAAGTTCCTATACCTGCATTACTGCGAGATCGGGAAAAAATGCCCTCTCCCCGTGAATTACAACCTCATCTGAGTGGGGCTGTGAATCAAGCAGTTAGCCGAGGAATGGCTGTAGAACCTCAGTTTCGTCCGACAACAGTAGCAGAATGGCTGCAACTACTACCGGGAAATGGGCTAAATGTGACATCATCAACTTTAGCGACTCAAGCAGTACAGACTATTAATTTATCGGATTTAAAATCCAAAAATTTCCTCAAAAAAGCTACTCCCCGTCCTATTGCTACACCACCAAAAGTCGCAAATACAGGCAAAAAAGCAGGTGTATCGAAGGGAATTGTGAGCATTAGTATTGCCTTAATTGCCGCTACGGCAGGTTTTAGTATGACGCGGATATTATCAAAACCTAATTTACAATCATCACCTAAACCAGTTATTAAACAATCTACTTCCGAATCTATTCCACCCAAACCTGTCGTGGAAATATCACCATCATCTCCAAATCAAAAAATTCAAAATTCCTCTTTTAATGAATCTGTACCACTGAGAGTCAGGAGAAAACGCAAAAATACTCCTGTTTCCCCAGAACCAACCCCTACTAATAATAGTAGTGATGAAGAAAAAGCCCCTGAGAATAACAACTCTCAGCCCACTCCAACCCCGAATACTACAATTAATAAATCAACACCGGTTGTGACTTCTTCACCATCCTTAATGGATACCCTGCGTGACGCTAAAGAATCCCAGAAAGCTTCTCCACCTGCAGAAAATACTGCACCGGAATCTAATCCCGTAGTCACTCCACCCCAGGAATCTCAACCAGAAAATTCTTCGGCTGTAGTAGTTCCAACTGTAGAAATAAACCAAAATCAAGTGCCGGAAAGTCCGCAGCAAAAGGAAGAAAAGCCGCAATAATCATTATTTGAATCAACGGAGAGGGGGGGATTCGAACCCCCGTTGAGTTTCCCCAAAACGCATTTCGAGTGCGTCACCATCAACCACTCGGACACCTCTCCAACATCAACTGTGAAATAAAAACTTCACGAGTAGTTTGTCAAGATAAAAATGATGGACTGTACTGTAAGCGTCTCGATCACGCGGGCAAGATGCCTGTACTGTAAGCGTCTCGCTCACGCGGGCAAGATGCCTGTACTGTAAGCGTCTCGATCACGCGGGCAAGATGCCCGCACTACCAAAAACCCGTCAAAATAAATTTGACAGACTACTAGCATCAGCAAGAATTATAACACAACCTATTGAAAATATCAAACTTTGCGTCTTTGCTCCTTTGTGCCTACCCGGCGGGATCTCTCTTAGAGATTGCGCGAAACATAAATTCATTTAACTTAATCGTCCATAACGGGCTGTCATCACAGTTTCGGGATGAGATTGATTATATAACCAAGCCCACATTTGATCACCAAAAGAAAAATGCCACCATTCTCTAGGATTGCGTTGAAATCCAGCTTTTAACATTACATCCCGTAATAATTGCCGGTTAGTATTATAGCCTTGATGACTATGAATATAATAGTCTGGATGCGATCGCTCGGACATCTCATCAATGGGTGAACCCATATCCACAATTTCCCCAACATCATTGACTAGAGTAATATCCACCGCAGCCCCCGTACTGTGGGGAGGAGGGGTTTTCATATCTAAACTGGGTACAGCCCAAATTTCATAAACCGCTGTCCATACATCTTCCCGTTGCTGGGGTAATAATTCCTTTTCCGTCAAACCCCGTTCTCGCAACGCTTCCCTAAAGCTGTAATCTACCATAAACTGCTGCACAGCCACAGGCCGATAAGCATCGAATATTTGAATAGACCAATGGGGATGTAGTAATTGTAAATGATTTTGCGCCTGAATTAAATTTTCAACAACACTTTGACGCAAGTAATAAGGTGAATTTCCGCCATAATTAGCACCTAACTTTTGATAAGGGTGAGGAGATGCCACCGCAAACAATTCCAGAGGAATTTTAACTAAAGGTTCACCACATTCAATAATGGGAATTTGGTAATAAGGTCGCATTTTAACGCTTGTGAAATTCTATGTTTTTAAACTTTGACTCTCTAAGACTCTGCGCCTGGAGCGTGTTAGCGAAGCGGGGGGAAGCCCGATAAAATCATATTCTGAATCAGAAATTCCCAAAAAACTATCCGTGTAATCCAGTAATCCCTTAAATCCGTGTTCACTCTTCATGCTGACAACAAGATTTTTCTTTCACATCTGGAACAGGATCATAACCTCCTGGATGAAAAGGATGACAGCGTAAAATCCGCATGATAGCCATCCAACTACCCCGAAATACCCCAAACCGTTCAATAGCTTGAATTGCATACATGGAACAAGTAGGTTGAAAGCGACAAGTCGGGGGAAACAGGGGAGAAATAAAGAAGCGATAACCCTTAATTAGCCAAATCAATAATATTTTCATGTCCAAAGCTCATAAAGTAGAATTAAAGTTAAAAATACCTCTATTCCCTCATTGTTTAACACATTCCTCAGCTTAGAAAACCTTTCCCCATTGTCGCTGCAAATTGCCCCCGCTGCGGCTTGGGTAGGATTAATTATCTGCATTGCTTGGGTAGTTAGTCGTTTTACTGATAGTGAACCGGAAATCATTCGTAAAATCGTGCATATTGGTACAGGTAACGTAATTTTAATTGCTTGGTGGTTAGATATTCCCTCTTTTGTGGGAATTACTGCGGCAATTTTTGCGGGTATTATCACCTTGTTATCTTATCAATTCCCTATTCTTCCTGGTATTAATAGTGTCGGTCGTCAAAGTTTGGGAACATTTTTCTATGCTGTGAGTATAGGTGTTTTAGTGGGTATTTTTTGGTATTTACACCAACCCCAATATGCTGTTTTAGGAATTATGACTATGGCTTGGGGAGATGGATTAGCTGCTTTAATTGGGAAACGGTTTGGTAAACATAAATATGTGGTTTTTGGTTCTCAAAAAAGCTGGGAAGGTTCTTTAACAGTGACTTTAATTAGTTATTTTATTTGTGTAACTCTTTTACTGGTTACTCAAGGTAATATTTGGCAAACTTGGATGGTTTCCTTAATTGTCGCCGTAATCGCCACGATTTTAGAAGCCTTTTCTTTTTTGGGCATAGATAATTTAACAGTTCCTATCGGTAGTGCTACCTGTGCTTATTTGTTAAATCAGTTACTCTCTCATTACTGAATAATTCCTGATCTAGCAAAATGATTTTTCTGAAATTAGAGATATCTAAAAACATAGATATTTAATTTTCTGTTGAGTAGAAATCCGAATAAATTCATATATTCAGAGTTTTCTGTAAAAACCACAAATATACATTGTGCAGATTTTATGTGAGCTAGGATTAATCTTTTAATAATACTATTCTAGTAATTAAAAACTATTTTGTCTCTACTTTTAGAGGTAAATTTGCAAACTTTATTTTCTACCCGTAGGTTTATGAATTCTTAGGCAACAATGCTTATAGTTGAGTTGTTAGGTGATGGAACACCTAATTACGTAAGTGAGGCTAATAATTGTGTTAAATCAAATCAACGCATCCGATTTAATTGTTGCTTTATCTGATCAGCAACAAGAAATAGTGACTGGTGGGGCTGACTTTGAACTAGCTGCTAGTAACTATGCTAACAAAGGATCACTTTTAATGGGATCAAGCGTCTCCGGTCCTCAAGGTAGTAGTGCTAACTCCGTAGGTAAGGCTAATACCATATTGACTGCGGGACAAGATTTCTTAGGTTTAGGTGCAGACCTTCCTGCTGGTGTAGGGGCTTTAGGTCCAGCAGTGCTACCAAATGATGCTGCAATTACAGCCCCAATCGCAGCTCCTGGACCTAGAGCTGCAATTGGAACATTAGGTGCAACTGGTACGGTTATTCAGTAAATATGGGACTCTAAGCCTATAATTTGCCCAATGTCAAAGCAGCACTAAACTAGTACACTGCGGCGTAAGTGAATGAACCATTTTTAAGCCTTGCAATCAGTCAAATTTTCGCAGCTTTTAATGGTCATTTTATTTACGCCGTGTTGTACTAGTACCGCAGAGTGGTATTGAAAATTAAGAATTAAAAACTAAAAAAGCAAATTACACCAGCTTTTTAAGGATTTTTAATGGTTACTTATTTTCGCTACTCTGAACTGCTAGTCAACAACTTTTTTAGACAACAAAGGGGGTTAGAGGAGATGACAATAACTTGCTCAACGTAAGTGAGGACTTTGAGAAAGTTTGATTCTTCTCCCCCATTTTCTTCACGCTTAATCCGCATCGAAGATTTGAGAAAGATAATTCCCACAACTAGGGCATAACCATCTCTACCCCCTTCACTAAATTATAACCGATGATCAAATTAATTTTCACAATGTGAATAGAGAAATTTAATTGTTTTTATTGCTGTCAATTTATTACCTAAGATAGTTACTTTTCGGCTGCATGATAGTAGTAATTTCTATCTTAGGTGAGACTATTTTAGTCCTAATCAAAGGTGTAATCCCGTGAACTCCTTACAGAGTCAAAATAACAATTCTCCCTATAATTTAAATAACTCGACTACAGAGGATTTGCATATACTAGAAGCTAATGAGTTTCTCCCCCATATCGGTAAATGGATTCATATCGGTGGGGGGGTAATGATTAGTATGTTTGTAGTGGCTGTGAGTCTTACTTCTGTCCTCTATTACAACATCACAGTTAAAGTCCCTGCAACTATCCGACCATTGGGAGAATTACGGTTAGTTGAATCTGGCATGACGGGAACTGTGAAAAGAATTGTCGTTAAAGAAGATCAGCTAGTAAATAAAGGAGAAATAATTGCTTATATTGATGACTCCCAACTGCAATCTCAAAAAAGACAACTGCAAAATACTATCCAGCAAAGTCAATTACAACTTATTCAAATTGATGCTCAAATTAATCAGGTCAATACTCAAATAATTTCTCAAACCAACTTAAATGAGCGAACAATTATAGCTGTACAAGCTGAATTGGCTGGAATTAAGCGCAACTATAACGATCAGCAAATTAAAGCTGGTGCGGAAATGACACAAGCTAAAATAGCGATAAATTTAGCAAATGAGCAACTAGCAAGATTACAAAAAGAAAGGGTATTAATAGCTACTGTAGAAGAAGCAGAAGCAGCATTAAAACTGGCTACTTTACAGCGCGATCGCTTACAGAGTATAGTTACATCAGGAGCAATATCTCGCAATTTAGTTGAAGAAAAAGAACAAGCTGTTAAATCGGCTCAAGCCAAATTGGAACAAGCTAAATCTAGCACTAAAAATCTCCAAGAAGAAAAAGAACAAGCTGTTAAATTAGCCCAAGTCAACTTACAAAAAGCCAAAATTGCCGTTAATCCCAGTAATGCAAATGTGACAATTGCCTTAGAAAGAATTAGGCAGGAAAAAGCCAGAGGTGAAAGCAATTTAGCCGCTTTAAAAAAAGAACGAGAAACATTAATTCAGCAACGGTTAGAATTACAAAAACAACAGATTCGCACTCATCAAGAATTACAACAGTTAGACAATGAGTTAAATAAAAGTGTGATTCGTTCCCCAGCTAATGGCACACTCATGCAGCTCAAACTTCGCAATCCTGGACAGGTTGTCCAACTCAGTGAAGCTCTTGCTCAAATTGCTCCTGTGGATGCTCCTTTAATCATTAAAGCTCAAGTTTCTGCTAAAGATATTGACAAAGTAAAACCTGGTCAAATAGTACAAATGCAGGTTTCAGCTTGTCCCTATCCAGACTATGGAACTCTCAAGGGAATTGTAAAAACAATTGGAGCAGATGTCCTAGCAATTCCCCAAAATAATTCAATTATTAGCACACCCCAGGTAGCTACTTATCAAATAAATATTGAACCACAAAATCTATTTTTAGCAAAAGGAAATCATGTATGTGATCTCAAATCTGGTATGGAAGGACGCGCGGACATTATTTCTCGTCAAGAAACTATCATGCAATTTATTCTCAGAAAAAGTAAATTAATCACCAATTTATAAATAAGGATTGAGGTTTGGTTAAGTAATAGCACAACCCGACAAAAACAGCACAATAGAACAAAGACTTGCATAAATTTGGGTTTCCTATCGTCAACTCAACCTACTAAACTTTTTTGGATAATTATGTTCAATATCTTTAAAAATCATCAAAATTATCAGTGTACTTTACAGTTAAGTGAAGAAGACTGTGGGGCAGCTTGTTTAGTTTCTATTACCAAGCACTATGGACGCTTTTTAAGCATGATTAAAAGCCGAGAAGCTGTGGGGACTGGACAATTAGGAACAACATTATTAGGTTTAAAACGAGGTTCAGAAAATCTTGGTTTCAATGCTAGAGCGGTCAAAGCTTCTCCAGAAATTATAGACAGAATTACAGAAATTACATTACCTGCAATTATCCATTGGCAAGGCTATCATTGGGTGGTTTTATATGGTAAAAAAGGCAAAAAATACGTTATTGCCGATCCGGCTGTGGGACTTCGTTATCTGACCAAAGAAGAATTAACCAATGCTTGGAATGGCGTAATGCTCTTATTAGAGCCAGATTCAGACCGCTTTTTTGAACAACCCCAAGAACAATCAAAAGGTGGTATCACGCGGTTTTTTTACCGAATTTTACCATTTCGTGGTTTATTAACTCAGGTTTTAATGATTAATATTGTCCTGGGTTTACTAGCTTTAGGAACTCCTGTTTTAATTCAATTATTGACAGATGATGTTCTCGTGCGTGGAGATGTGCAATTACTCACTGTTGTAGTTTCCGCAGTCGTAGTTATGAGTTTATTTAGTGGAGGTTTACAAGTATTTCAAGCCTTAATGATTTCTCATTTTGGGCAAAGATTACAATTGGGTTTAGTCTTGGAATTTGGTCGTAAACTACTGCAATTACCCTTAAATTATTATGAATCTCGTCGCAGTGGGGAAATTACTAGCCGACTGCGAGATATTGGCGAAATTAACCAATTAGTATCCCAGATTGTGATTGTTTTACCCAGCCAATTTTTTATTGCTGTGATTTCTTTTTGCTTAATGTTATTTTATAGCTGGCAATTAACAATAGCAGTTTTATTAATTGCTGCTTTTATGACTTTATCAACCTTACCTTTTTTACCAATTCTTCAGCAAAAAACCCGCAGTCTCTTAGTTTTAGGAGCAGAAAATCAAGGTGTTTTAGTAGAAACATTTAAGGGCGCACAGGTAATTAAAACTACAAATGCTGCTCCTCATTTTTGGGATGAATTTCAAAGTCGGTTTGGTCGTCTAGCAAATCTGGCTTTTAGTACGGTTCAAATAGCAATTATCAACGGGACTATTGCTAAAATTATATCTACAATTGGTGGTGTTATCTTGTTAGGATTGGGGAGTATGTTAGTAATTAAAGGCAATTTAAGCATTGGACAAATGTTAGCTTTTAATACTTTGCAAGTCAATGTTTTAGCTTTAATCAACTCATTAGTTGGCTTTGTTGATGAATATTTTCGTTCCCAAACAGCAGTTTCTCGATTATTAGAAGTTATTGATGCGACACCGGAAGTGGTAGGAGGAAGTCAAAAGCCAACTGCACAAATTTCTAGTGTGGCAGATATTAATTGCTCTCATCTTCAATTTCATCACGCAGGTAGAATTGACTTATTAGATGATTTTTCTCTTCAGCTTCCTGGAGGAAAAACTATTGCTTTAATTGGTAAATCTGGCTGTGGTAAAAGCACTTTAGCTAAATTATTAGCTGGTCTATATGTTCCAGATTCAGGTAATATTCGCATCGGCTTTTTTAATATCCAAGATATTGCTTTAGATTGTTACCGACAACAAGTAGTTTATGTTCCCCAAGAACCTCATTTTTGGAGTCGGACAATTTTGGAAAACTTCCGTTTGGGTACACCTAATATTTCTTTTGAAGACATAGTTGAAGCTTGTGATATTGCTGATGCAGATGGTTTTATCAGTCAATTACCTAATAAATATCAAACCGTATTAGGGGAGTTTGGTGCAAATCTTTCTGGGGGACAAAGACAAAGATTAGCGATCGCTCGCGGAATTCTCACAAATCCACCTATACTCATTTTAGATGAAGCTACCGCCGGACTAGACCCCATGAGTGAAGCTCATGTTCTAGATCGGCTTTTGGAACATCGTACAGGTAAAACCACAATTTTAATTACCCATCGTCCTAGCGTCATTCATCGTGCTAATTGGATTGTTCTCATCGAAAAAGGTCAAGTACAAATTCAAGGGACTCCGCAGACATTCCTCTCAAAACCCGGAGAGCATTTACAATTTTTAACTGTATAAATCAATATTGTCAAAGTTTTTATTTTCCTATTCTTTAGCCAAACCTAATTACTTATGTAAGGAGTAATAATATGCCGAAAAATACTCAATTATTTAGATATCTTTCCGATACAGAACAAGAATCTGTAGTTGGTGGGCAAATATTTCCCATGTTAGGTTTATTCAGTGAAGGTAAATTATTCTTCCAAAAAACTGATTTAGAAACTGAAGGAAAAAGTGATTTAACACTCGCTTCAGGTGACTCCACCTCACAAACTAGCAAATATAAATTATCCCAAATTACTATGGCACTTTCTTTTACTTTTGGGTTAATAACTATTAGTTCTAGCGCTGACAGGTTAAGTAATTTGTTTTCATAACATAGCCAGATTTAAATTTAAATATTTTCTTGTAGGGACAGCTTTATTTTCTGCTCTACATTTTTTTGTCTGAGTTAATAAATAACTATTGATTTTTAAATTGGTAGTTTGGTTTATTTTTAATGATTAAAAAAGTCCAACTCCGCAGTGGGAATTAGACTATAAATTGATTAACAAAGAACTGAAAACTCGATGAAAATCTATGGTTTATTAAGGTAGACCAGTAACTCTTACATTGATAGTAGCTGGATAACTTCTACCACCGTAGCGAAACCTACCATTAGCCCTTATTGTTCCTTCTTTACCTCCAGATATAAGTTGTTGTTCCTCTGTAGATAAATCAAAAAGTAAATCAGATTGAATCGTATTAACTGACATCACTCTGCCTCATTCTTAACACTGATTTAATTAGCATTAGCAAGTATGAGATGGTAATTCATACTTTTAGTTCGTTTATTTATAACTTCAGGAGAATTTAATTCTCTCACAATAGATTTATAAATAGAAGATAGGATCGCACATAGATAATACTTTCGTTTATTTAAGTGTGTAAACTCCAACTATTTATTGAGGCTAATAATCATGTCAAATCAAGTCATTCAATCTAATTTACTTGTCGAATTATCCACCGAAGAACAGGAATTTTTATCTGGAGGAAGGAAAAAATGTTACAAGAAATGCTATTGGGTTTGTCCGAAATCTGACGATAGAGATAGAGATAGAGATGGAGGTCGTGGTGATAATGAAAATATGAGTGAGGAAGAATGATACAGCTAATCTCATCAACTCGGCAATTATTCAGTAGAGTTTAATAAATATATAGCTTCCTCAAAAATTGATTATTTTTGAGGGAGTTTCTTGTAACAGAGAAATATTAAATATTTATTTATAAATACTGTGATGATTTTGATGTATTTATACTTTCAATCATTAAAAATTAATATATAAATCAAAAGATAGAAATTATGATTATTAATTTCTAACTAGGGAATCATTAAAAATATTCAGATAAAGCTTATAAAAGGATTAGAACTGAATCATATCGATCCTATTAACTAACGGAGGCTAATAATCATGTTTAATCAGAATACCAAATTTGAATTATTTGTAGAACTATCCGCAGAAGAACAACAACTTTTATCTGGGGGATGTTACCAATCACCTCCTCCTTCTTGTAAACCTAAAAAACAAAAATGTGGTTGCGACTCCCAAAAATATGATCAATATCCAGCTTCTGAAAGGGATGAGAACTATCCTGAATCGAACTCTATGCCAGGTTGTTAATACTCTTTTTTAGTGGGTAAAGTCTATAAACTGAGCTATTCTTAATAGTCTTAGTTTTCCAACCTTGTAGTTATAGGGTGAGGAGAAATTTTCAGATAACTTGCTTGATATCAAATATCAACAGTATCTTATGCCAAAATTCGGGCGTAACTTTCTCCTCTCACCTTTTTTTACATGGCACTTTAAAATTGCCATAGCCTATCTATAGTTAGAAAATAAACTTATTTATGTGAATCAAAAGATATAAATTATAAACTAATATTTATAACTATAGAATCATTAAATTAGTGATAAATATCTTTATAAAAGAAGCATGGTTGTCCGAAGCCTAATAGAAATTAATTGAGGTTAACAATTATTATGTCAAACCAAAATATTCCATCTCAAAATATTCCATCTCAAAATATTCCATCTGATTTAGTTGTAGAACTATCCATAGAAGAACAACAGCTTCTATCTGGTCGTGGTGGTGGCTGGGGATTCCCCCGCCGTCGCTGGGGTGGTGGTTGGGGCTGGAGACCCCGCCGTCGCTGGTAATAAGTTAGCCCAATTCATTTAGATTTTAATACTCATATAGCTCATTCAAAAATAATCAGTTTTTGAGTGAGTTTTTTTAACAGACAAAAATTAAATATATATACGTCAAACAATGGAAATTCTAATTATTAGTTTATAACCATAGAATGATTACATTGATCGAAAATACCTTTATAAACTAAGCATGGGCAAATGCTCAAGTTATAGATATCTTAGCTACTCCCAGAGAAGGCGAAAAACTTAAACTTCCCTCAGCGATTGACCCGCATAAAAAGTTAGTTGCTGAGATTAAATCTGAATCCGCCTGGTATTACGAAGTTAGCAAAAATGTCCCTCAGAAGGCGTTAGCTGATTTACGCCAAGCATGGGATAGGTGTTTTAAAAAGACAGTTCCTTTTAGGAACTACGGTCAGAAACGGTAAGTTCTACCGAGATAGCCTGTGGAGCGGACAAACCTCTTAGAAGTCATTCTAAGACCGTGATTAAACAGGAAATAAACACTAGGATTATCGCTGTCCAGATGTGTCTAGACTTTGGTAATTTTGGGTAAGTTTTATAGAACGGATAGATTGATATTGATCAATAATCCAATCCTGTAAAATAGGATTAACTAAATCAGGAGCTTCATCTTGAGGACAATGTCCCACACCTTCTAAAGGAATAAACTTTTGAACTTGGGGAAAATTGGCTAACTCTTGGCCTAAATCAATAGCTTCCCAAGGGTCAGCCGTTCCCCATAAAATAATTACCGGACAAGATAATCTAGGTAATAAGTCTTCCGGTAAAGGACCACTAGAATAAGCAGTGAACGCCAAAAATACAGCAGCAGCCCCAGGATCTTTTGCTGGTATCATCAAAATGTCAACTAACTCATCTGTCACCGTTTCCCCGTTAGCATAAGCCTGTAAAAGAATCTTTTTAACTGTTTGTGGTTGAGCTAGGCGATTGAAAAAGAAATCACCTATTGGTTTAATCGCCAAGAAATTTTGGAGAATTGGCGTACCAAATCGCTTTAGCCAAGGTAAATTTACGCGTTTACGATCATGTAATAACCGCAAAGAACAGTTAAGCAAAGCAGTTCCCAAAGCCATATCCGGGTTAATTACCGCCGCTTGCATAGCCACAATACAACCAATAGAATTACCTACTAAAAATGCAGGTTCACCCACCACTTCCTGACAAAAATCTGCTACTTGTTGTCCCCAAGTTTCTAGGGTATAACTAATTTTTTCCCCTGGTGTGGGTTTAGCTGAACCACCAAAGCCAATTAAATCAATCGCATAAACTCGGCAATTTGCCGCTAAGGCTGGAATGTTTTTGCGCCAATGTAACCATGACGCACCAAAACCATGAATCAAGATCACAGCAGGTCCAGTAGTACCTTGAGTTTGGTAACAAATAGAGAAATCTTGCCAAATCCAGGTTTTTGGAGAAGTTTTCATGGTAAATGCAATATTGATAAATGAAAGTTTTTGCCGAGCGTCATCAGTTAAATTTCCGTTCTATAAAACTTACCCAAAATTACCAAAGTCTAGACACATCTGGACAGCGATAACCTTAGTGCTTATTTCCTGTTTAATCACGGTCTTAGAATGACTTCTAAGAGGTTTGTCCGCTCCACAGGCTATCTCGGTAGAACTTACCGTTTCTGACCGTAGTTCCTAAAAAGAACCGCTACGCTACAGGGATAAAAATATCCGCAAACCATCGGTCAATATTCTTAGCTGCGTTGAGGTCACGATCCTCTGTATGTCCACAATCAGGACAAACATAAACGCGGTTTTTTAATGGCATTTTATGACGATGATTACCGCAGTTAGAGCATATTTGAGAACTGGGGAAAACCCGATCCACAAGGATTAGTTCACTTGATTCGACCTTCAATGTTGTGCTATGATATCTAGTATATCAGACATATTAGGATTTGGCAATGCCTCGGATTAAATTTAAACCACAAAATCAGGTAGCGTACGATAAATCACCTTTGCAATTTAAGGTTTTACCTGGAGTCAGGGAAAAAATTAAAGCCGTCCCTGACTGGCAGCAACGGTTAAGGGATTTTGTTGATCAACTTATTGAAGACTTGGACAAACAGTAATATATGGATAGTTATGGGTAGGAATTATCAAGCTGTTTCTACCCATAACTATATGTGGGACTCAACTCAAGATGTTACCCGCAGCTTTGGTGTAATTAGTCCACCTACAGCCTTTTTGATAGATAGCGATGGGATTATTCGCTATCAAGGGCAAATAGATGAACACACCCAAACAGCATCAGCGCAGGGAGTGGATTATTTAAGAAATGCGATTATACTCAAAACGGTTGGGACATGGACTTTTGTAAAATCACGAAAAACCTAGATTTGTAGGGGTTTAGCATTGCTAAACTCCTACCCGCTTAAATCAAATAATTAAGTTGTGTTGAGTATACTTGTTTATTGCAAGATTAGCAAATACAGCCAGCCCAAACCGAACAAATTGGAACTTTATATAAATAACAGGCAACCTAAATAGAGACAGATAGTCACTGTCCTGCTATCTTAAATTGGAGGCAATTGCAACTTTTTTGATAAAGCAGAACTTCATGGGAACGAATTACCGACGGGTTTTACTTAAACTGAGCGGTGAAGCCTTAATGGGCAACTTGGGCTACGGCATTGATCCAGAAGTGGTCGAGGGAATAGCCAAGGAAATAGGAGAGGTGATAGCCACTGGTGTCCAGGTGGCCATCGTTGTTGGTGGTGGCAATATTTTTCGAGGCATTAAAGCAGCATCAGCAGGTATGGATCGGGCAACCGCTGACTATATCGGCATGATTGCCACAGTCATGAACGCCATGACCCTGCAAGATTCCCTAGAACGGATGGGAATTCAGACAAGGGTACAAACCGCCATTGCTATGCAAGAACTAGCAGAACCATACATTCGCCGTCGTGCCATCCGTCACCTTGAAAAAGGACGGGTGGTAATTTTTGGGGCTGGTTCTGGTAATCCCTTTTTTACCACAGATACGACTGCGGCCTTACGAGCAGCAGAAATTGAAGCAGACGTGATTTTTAAAGCTACTAAAGTAGACGGCATTTACGATGCTGACCCCAAACTCCATCCTGAGGCCAAGCGTTTTATTACTCTTACTTACGCCCACGTTTTGGCTAAAGATTTGCGAGTCATGGATAGTACCGCAATTGCTCTATGTAAAGAAAATAATCTCCCTATTTTAGTATTTGACCTAACGGTGCGAGGTAACATCCACCGGGCAGTCATGGGAGAATCCATTGGCACTCTTGTGGGAGGTTCTTGTGAAATTAGCTGAAGCTGAGAGCATGATGCAAAAAACCGTTGAGTCCACTCAACGGGCTTTTAATACAATTCGTACTGGTCGCGCCAATGCGAGTTTATTGGATAAGGTACAAGTAGAGTATTACGGTACACCAACTTCCCTAAAAGCACTGACAAATATTAGCACACCAGATTCTTCAACCATCCTGATTCAGCCCTACGATAAGGGCAGCTTGAATATCATTGAAAAAGCTATCTCTTTGTCGGATGTGGGTTTAACTCCCAGTAACGACGGTAGTGTGATTCGGTTGAATATTCCCCCACTAACTAGCGATCGCCGTAAAGAATTTGTCAAACTTGCGGCTAAGTACGCAGAAGAAGGTCGTGTAGCAATTCGCAATATCCGTCGTGATGCTAACGATTCCATTCGCAAACAGGAAAAAAGTGCCGAAATCTCCGAAGATGAATCACGAGATCAACAAGACAAACTCCAAAAACTGACCAACAAGCACACAGAAAAAATCGACCACTTGCTTGTAGAAAAGGAAAAAGAGATCACCACCGTCTAAAAAAGGCAAGAGGTAAAAGGCAAAAGGCAAGAGGATGATTTTTATTTCTCTTTGCCCCCGCTTTCCCTCTTCTTCTATTCTAGAAGTTAGAAGTCACCGAGTCAGGAGTTCGATAAATGTTTCAATTGTATGATTGGAATGACCAATAGTGAATGTTTTCATAATTTGTTATTATGGGGAATAACACTGAATTACAATTATTTACAGGCATTTTAACGGTTATAATGTCAAAATGCAACTATACTTTTTACACTGAACTAGGCAACTTGCAACGGTTTTGTAGGAAGCATTCTGGGTTCTGGTAATACTTGATTTTCTTGAGTAAGCATCTCAACAAAAGCCTCAATTACTTCCTGACCATTTCTAGCAGCTTCTTCGTAAGTTTTACCATGTGTATGAAACCTGCTTTTATTTGTCCATAAATTTTAGCAGTTACATCATCTACATAATAAATTCTAATATCTGTGATAAATTGCTCAATACGAGTTAAATTTTCTTCCTTATAACTAGAATTTTCTGCCATATAAGTTAGCTCACCTACTGTTATGATAGTAGTAGCTATATCGGTTTCTCCAACTTCCTGTATATAATCCAGAACCGGCTGATTTTTCAGAAAAATTAAACTACAATGATTAGTGTCTAAAAGATACATCACTCAAAAGGATTAATACGATTATTAATTTTCACTTTACCTCTAGTTTCAGAGACTAACTTCAGACATTCTTCCAAGTCATCCCCTACCCATGTACCAGCATGACGTAAAATTGAACGTCCTGAAGCTGGCTTATAGTTAGTGTTTTCTGATAAACTTGTTTCTTGTTTATATTTAATAAATTCAACAAATTCATCAATAAATCTCAAATTTTCTGGTGAAATAGTTAATAGATTTTGTTCGATTTTTTGTCTTAATTCAAGAGAGTTCATAATTTTGACCTCCTAATTACAATTAATATTTTTTACTTTAATAATTTTTGATAATGATACAATTGTAGCATAAATTCGGGTTTCTGAAAACTCTATTCTAAAAAACATTTGTCTGAATCAGGATATCCAGGATTTAAGGATTTACAGGATAATGATAAACTAAACATAGTTGATCCTCTTTTGAACATTGAATTACTATCCTGTAGTGATAAATCATTCTTCACCTTTCTCGTTTTCTAGTTTTTCTTGTTCTTCTAGTTTTTGTTGTACGATGTCTATGACTTTCTGTTTTAAGACTCTATACTTTTCTAGATTTCTAAAAACTTGATAAACTATTTTATTTGGGTACTCAATATTAATTGCTTCTACGGTTGTTTCAAAGACGCGATCTATTATGGATGATAATTCATGGTTCAAGTAGTTTTCAAACTTATTTTCAGATAAAAATAAATTCTGTATACCTACATAATAAAATACCATATGAAGAATAAATCTATTTCCAAAAGTACAAATTGCTTTTAAATCATCGTTATTATTACTATAATATGAGAGTTTGTTGTCTATCATCCTACTTATCTTAATCATTCTCCAAATTTTCTGTACTGAAACACTTGCATTAAAAATATCTGTATAAGGAGGTTTCGTAACATCTTCCCATAACTTACCAACTTTATCTTTAGCTATGTGTGCATAACGTATTTCTTCTAAGCCACAAGCCAGTGCTATAGTAGCCTCGTCTAAGGTGCAGTTTTTATCGTCTGATGGGTATTCGTGTTCATCTCTCTTATAGTGATAGTTGATTCCTTCTAATACAAATTCTTTTCTTAATTTCTCATGTAAACCATCCAATGAAATAAAATCACGATTTTCCACTTTATTTTGAGTATTAGTTGATTTAGTGACTTTTAAAGCGAAATCAGGGGGACAGTTTTCTAAAGAAATTAACTTTACAAAAACTTTTGCTTCTTTAACTTTTTCTGGATTAGTTGCATAAGTAGTTCCTATAGTTCCTACTGTCTGAGCGCCATTAATAATAGATACTCCTTCACAATGAAAATCTCCAACAGATTTATCAGAAAAACCACCTTTAGCTGTTTTTTGAATTCGACGACATAAAACAGTAACTCCATTATTTAAATACAAAAATATTTCTGGATTATTTAAGAGAGTATTTTTAATGCCATCATTTACATCAGTCAGACCAACAAAGCTTCGGATATTTTTTGAAAATAAACTTTCTTTATGTTGACTCCATAATTCTGCTAATTCTTCAGCATTAATCTGTCCATACCATGTTTGATATGGTTCTTCACTCAAACCCCAATTTGTTAATCTTATTTCCTGATTAATAGATTTATCAAAGCTTTTTGATAAAGCATTATGCGCCTCTGACAAAGAAAATATTTCCAAGAAGAATAATTCACCACCTGTATTTTCTTCATCTATAAATTCTGATAGCAACTGTTTATTATTTTGTCCTATCTTTGAGCCAGAATAAGCAAGACATATTTTTATTTTAACATTATAATTATTAAGACATTTCTCTATTTCAAGTTGTTTATCTTTTACCTTTTGATTAAAATTATTAAATTTAAACCCAACAATATCTCTTACTCCTTTTATAAATTTATTTACATCACCTGTATCAGGCTCTCCATCACCCGACTCAATCCATTTTGATTGTACTAGCCAAAGAATATTTTCTTGTTCCTCATAATAAATTGCATCAATTCCGTTATCTGTGAATCCATCAACAATTGCTTGTGCAGCTTCTTGTTCCGTAGCAGAAGCAAGGCTTACTAAAGTATAAGCAGCATAACTTCTTGATAAACAAGCTTTTTTCCGTTCTTCTTCAGGTTTTTTAACATAATCTGACATATCAATTAAGTCTGTTAATTTTTCACTCAGTTTATTTTTAATATGGGTTAATTGAAGCTTTGCCATTTTTATTCCTATATTTTGATTAATTTGCTTTATTCTTATGATTTTACACGAAAAAAAACACAAAAAAAAGCGGGCTAACCGCTTATTAGAAGGTTAACCCGTTTCACTTTGGGAACGCGTTACAGAAATTGTTACTGCAATACTAACTTAACGTTAGCGTTTTGCAGACCGCGCTGTTTTACTTCAGCCAAAGTCTTGTTAACGGCATATTTTTGATTGATAGAGTTGATCAACTCGGTCTGGTTGTGCTTCTTAGCAACACCCCATAAGTCAGCAATGAGGTCAAAAGAACCGTCACTGTTACGAGACCAACCTAGATCGTACTCGCCTTCCAATACAGCAACGATGTCGGAACGGAGACGCTGACCATTATAACCACGGACATCAGCTTCAGTCTTAACGCTGATACCTAAGTCGCGCAAAGAAGACTTGAGAATTTCGGCATCGGTGATCTTGGTACGCAGAGTGCTAAAGTGAGACATTTGGGTTTCCTCCAATAAGAAGATTGATGAGAAAAACGACAACGGTTCTTTTTCAGCGAAGCCGCATTAATTGGGAACGGCTTTTTTCTATCTGTTAGCCTTGTGACTAACCTTTCCCCCTGACAAACAGCAGAGGAAAGCTTTTAAAACTCCATGCGCTGATATTCAGCAACAGAGGAGGCTGCGGGTCTAGCACGCTGTCTGGCCCAGTCTCTTAAAGCTGTGACCTGTTCTTGCATCGTTCGTGACAGCGGCAAAGTAGACTTCAATGCAGCAATAATATCTAATTGGGTGAACTCCCGATCTTGGGCGAAGGCTTCATACATAGCCGCCACGACCGCCTGTTCAATTTCTGCCCCGGAGAAGCCATCGGACATTTTTGCTAGTTGTTCTAGGTCAAATCTAGCAATTTCCTCCCGACGTTTGGTCAGGTGAATACCGAAGATATCCTGACGTTCTTCCGGTGTGGGCAGATCCACAAAGAATATTTCATCAAAGCGACCTTTCCTCAAAAACTCTCCAGGTAGGCGTTCGACACGGTTAGCCGTCGCCATTACGAAAACTGGAGATTTCTTTTCCTGCATCCAGGTGAGGAAAGAGCCGAAAATTCTGTTTGATGTCCCCCCATCAGAATCGCCAGAACCACCGCTACCCGCAAAGGATTTATCCAATTCGTCAATAAACAGAATCGTGGGGGAAATTGATTCTGCTGTTTTCAGGGCGTTCCGCAGGTTGGCTTCACTTCGACCCACCATTGAGCCGTCGTAGACCCGCCCCATATCTAATCTCAGAATTGGTAAACCCCATAAACGGGAGGTAGTTTTGGCAATGAGTGACTTACCACAACCAGGAACACCGAGAATTAACATTCCTTTTGGTTGGGGCAACCCATACTCTCTCGCTCTTTCTGTAAAGGCGTTGGAGCGTTGGGTGAGCCAAGTTTTCAATTCTTCCAAGCCACCCACAGCATCAATGGTTTCATCTTCTTCGATGTACTCCAAGATACCGTTACGGCGGATGAGTTGTTTTTTCTCGGATAAAACGATATCAACTTCATTTTCCGTCAATTGCCCAGTTGTTACCTGTGCTTTGCGGTAGACTTTCTCAGCTTCATCTTTAGTTAGACCTAAAGCGGCTCTGAGCAGCTTTTCTCGCGCCTCGGTTGTCAGCCGTCGTCCACGATTTTGCTCTTGATGGGCGGTTAAAACCTTATTTAACTCAGCCATGTCAGGCAATTGAAAATCTAAAACAACAACTTCTTTTTCTAATTCAATCGGAACTTGTTGCACAGGGGACATTAAGATAATGTTCTTTTGCGTTCCTTTGAAACTAGCGATCGCGTCCCGGAGCGATCTGGTTGTTGCTGGCGCATCAATAAAGGGATGTAAATCTTTAAGAATAAATATACTGGGTTCTTTTTGCCGAATAATCCAATCAATCGCTGCTTCGGGAGAGACAGTATTGTGTTGAGTGGTATTCCGGGGTTGACCGTACTCGACGATACCGTGAGTTACTGTCCAAATATATACTCGTCTTTGGGGTTTTAAGTCTTGGGAAACTTTAAAAATTGACTGCTCTGCCCGCTCTTCCTCGGAGGTCACAAGGTAGATTAAAGGGTATTGAGCTTGAATTAAAATATTGAGCTCTTCTTTCATACTATCGACCTACTTGAGACCTTATAGAGACAGTACCGACCAGCGATCGCATGGCGTTAAGCCAGACTATTAATCATCATTAATTCCTATCTAACAAGGAACTAATTCTTCCTCACCCTTGGGATGGGTTTCTTCTTTTTCTCTACCATCAATGGATAGATGGTCTTGTCCGATGATTCCTGGTTGGTTGCCCAAGTTCACGAGTTCACCATCACGCAGTACGAGTGAAGTTTCACAGGTGGGACAGGAATAAATCCGGTGAGTTCGCCCATGAGCAGACGCTTCTATTTCTTCTACTAATTCTGAGTTGGTCAGGTAGAAACTGAGCGCCCGTTCTGCGAGGTCTGACATGGGTTCTGAGTCAACAGCAGAACGAATTTTAAGTCTTCTGTGCAGTTCCGGTGATAAATATAACGTAACCTTTTGCTTAGTTTGCATACAACTTTCTAGTGGTCTTACCCGGGTATGTATACCACCTTATCGGCTCTTTTCTCAGTTGTCAAGATGGTAAAGCGTTTTAACCGCAATTTTGTTACATTTTGTAATATAACTAGGTTGACTAGGTTTTTTTGTCTGAATTAGGATGTCCAGGATTTTAGGATTTTCAGGATTTGTGTTTGGATTTTGATGTCTAGGATTTTAGGATTTTCAGGATTTGTGTTTGGATTTTGATGATTTTGTCTAAAATATATTTCACAAAGAGTACATACCGCTGTGTGATAATGTGGTGAAAATATTATCTGCCGTCGTTGAGCTTCGTCCTGTGCGGTTTTAAGATTATTGTTGACGGTGATGCTTTCTAACATCTTAAATTTATGTCTAACAACCTTTTACAGCCTGATTCGGATGCACTACACCAGTCTGCTATTGATGTGATTACCCACGTCGGTAATGTGATGTCAGAAGGTTGTGGGATATTGAGAGAACATGATCGGTTGCTGGCTGATGCTATTGAAGAAGATATCAGGCACGTCAATGAGCAGTTGAAACAGGTAAAGCGCAAAGAATTGACGATGACAATTGTTGCGCCAACCAGTGCGGGTAAGTCTACTATTATTAATGCGATCGCTGGACAGGATTTATTACCTAGTCGTAATGATGCGATGACGGTTTTACCTACTGAGATTGTTTTTTCTAGTGAGGTAACTCGTCCTAAGTTGATTCTGGATAGGGCTTTGATAACGCTTTTGCGAGAGGTTTGGGGACAATTACATCAGAAATTGCAACGAATTGGTTTAAAAGAAGCTGTTGAACAGGCTACTAAAAATGATTTTCCCCGCGAGAATGTAATTAGAGAAATTTTGAACAGTAGTTCTGTTTCTTCTCAATCTGAGGTGGAGGAATCAAATAGTATTCAAGCTGAATTAATCAGAATAAATGATCTTCTGCGATTGTGCGGTATTTTTGGTGTAGCTACAGATTTTTTGTCTTCTTTGTCTGAAATACCTCGGATTGAAGTTCCTTTTCCGCAACAATTATCATCTCTAAAAAATTCGGGTTTGGGGACTTTGGCACTAGTGGATACCCCTGGACCTAATGAGGATAAGTCTTTAAATTTAGTGAATGTTGTCAAGGATAGACTCATAGCGAGTTCTCTAGTTTTGGTGGTGGTGGACTATACGAAAATTGGACAAACAGATCCAGCAAAAGTCAAGAAGTTGGTGGATGAAATTGCTGCTATTAAGGGACGCGATCGCACTTATATCATTGTTAATAAAATTGATGATCGTGATCCTAATAATCCTGAAGATTTAACTACTCAACAAATTTTAAATTTGGTTAAAACTAAATATGAAATTGATGATCCTCAAAATCGAGTTTTTGAAATGTCGGCTATTAAAGGATTTTTAGCTACTAATTTTCAGCGTGAGAAGGAAATCTATCAGCCAACAGAATTACGGAGAAGGAAGAGTTTTGAGGCTCTTGGACAAAAGTATTATTCAAATTATTGGAAAACTAAAAAAACGACAGCTACTTTAGAAGAGATGCAGGAAGTAGCTGATGAGTTTTTGCGAGATTCTGGATTTGTGAGATTTATAAATAAGGCGATCGCTCCTCTAGTCACGGATGCAGCACCTAGCATGATTACTATTAAGGGTGCGTTAAATGATATTGGTCAGATATTTACTTCTTTTCTATCTTGTCTCAGCAAGCAGAAGGGAATACTTGAGCGAGATATTCAACGGCTAGGGATTGAGATTAATCAATTAGAAATAGATTTACAAGAAGTAATTATAGTTGATAAAGATGATAAATGGAAAGAACAAGTCGTTAAAATATATCTCGAATATATGGATAAATTTAGAAGTGAACAATATAGAATATTTGAACGTCAACTCTCTGACAAAATAGATAGAGGATTAAACTCTTTAGATGGTCGAGTGCTTGCTAGACTTGAAGGTTTTCTCTGGATGGAAGAGACTCTCAAGTTAAACTTAGAGGGTATAAGAGATACATGGAAATTTATAGGAGAAGTATTAGTGGAAGAGTGTATTAAAAAGAATTTATTAGAACCTTCTTTTCCTCTGGGAGAAAGGTTTAAAACCATCACTTATGAATTAACTAACTTGTGGAATTTGTTCACATTTTATTATCATGAAAATATTTTCATCAAAGCACAAATAAAAATAGGGAAAAAATTTCAATTTGATTTCACACCAGATTACACAAAAATTCTTTTAATTGTTGATTCTCTAGATGTAAAAATAATCGCAGACAGAGACGAGGCTGCTGTATATAATTATGGAATGAGTGGTTATGTTTCGTTAGAGCATAAATTACCAAGACTAAATCCAGAATTGAACTTAACTACAGAGTGGCTTTTGGGTCAATTAACACTAAAAATTAATGGTCGAAGATTAGACTCAAATGAAGTAAATCAAAATATTTTAGAAATATCCGAAAACTTAAAAATAAGACTAGATAAAGCCATAAATAAGTCAGTTGATGCATTAGTAGAGGAATGTAGGGAATGGGAAGAATTGAGTTTAGATCCAGTTCAGGATAGAAAATATAGAATGTCAAATTTCATAATGAGATATAGCATTCAAGATAACGGCTCAAAATACCGTAAAATCTCAAAACAAGAATTGAAAAACATTTTCGATTTCATCGTAACCCTGAGTATTCACAATTCAGCAAGCGGTTACTCTTATGAATTTTTGGGAGGGATTATACGAGACCAAATAACAAGGAGATTAGACAGTATTAACAAAGATTATTGTGAATCTTTTAAGGAAGAAAAAAATCGCTTTCTCACGGAATATAAAGAAAGTCTACAATACTCAATATCAAAGCTTAAAGAAACTGTTAACAAATATTCATCAATAAAAAATGAATGTATCCAAATGTCAGAAATAGGAACTGATTTACAATCGAGTATAAAACATCAACAAGAATACTTCAAACAATATTAAATAAAAAACTAAAAAATGTCACTTATTTACTTTAACGACATTCAAGAAAAGGAATCTAAAATTCCTATTATTACTGATAAAATACTTGTAGATTTGGTAAATTCAATCCAAGTCAATGACGATCTAATTAGTTTTCGCCAAAAGCGAGGATTATTTGGACAGTTTTTTGATAGCCTTACAGGACCAGATCGAAAACGTCAACTTGCTACAGATAAAAATGTCAATATAGCAATGCAATCTTTCCATGATTTGGTGTTAGATATTTCTAATAATTTGAATGTTAGTAATAACGCAATTATCACCATTGAAGAAAAATTAATAGAAACTCGTCAAGCAATCCGCAACCACCGACAGGAAATTAATTTACTTACAGATATTGTCAATCAATTGCAATACAAAGTTGAAGATCACGAACATCGGATTCTGAAATTAGAACAACGAGTTTATAGAACAGAAGTTCAGCATAGAATTGAAGATGCGATCGCAGCATGGCAGTCAAAACGGACATATCAAGGCTTTCATTGGGCGATTCAAGTTGCTTTTGTCACCCGTGAAATAGTAGATTATGCTCTGGGTGATTACGAACGATTAATCACCAAAGGTAAAGACAGCCAACTGCGTCAGAGTATAAGCGATAGAATACTTGCAACGGACAACACAATTCCCGATCATCATTTTCCATTAACCAACCTCCTCAACCTGTCATATAGCGAAACATCCCAAGAAAATCAAGAACTTGCAGGTTATTTGTTGGAAGTAGAATCTATTTCCGAACAAAGATTAGGGAAAACTCTCTATTTATTTACCCTTGGTAAAACCCTAGAATTAGCCCAACTACCCAAACAACAACAGCCCCAAAATCTAGCCCAAACCGCCTTTGAATTATGCCGTAACTACCCCAATGTGATGATTTATCCGACTACCAGCAAAAGAGAATTTGTTGAGCGCATTGTGAATGAAACGGCAAACGATAGATTAAATTTGATAACATTAGTCTAATCGCCCTTCGTAGGTTGGGTTGACAAAAGGAAACCCAACATTTCTAGACAAACAATATCCCCTCTAAAATTATTAGGAGAATAACCCATGACCACCACTCTGTATGAAACCGACTTTAATCTTTGGATAGAACAAACTGTTAACCAACTCAAAAATGGACAAATTCAAGACCTAGATATAGAAAACTTAATCGAGGAGGTTCAATCAATGGGGAGCAATGACAAACGGGAAATTAAAAGCCGATTAATTGTTTTAATCATGCACCTATTAAAGTATAAATATCAACCAAAGAAGAAAACAAAAAGTTGGACTTCAACTATAATAACCCAAAGAAATGAACTCGAATTAGTCTTAGAAAACAGTCCTAGCTTAACCCCATTCCTCAAAGAGAATATATCCGAGTGCTATCAGAAAGCACGAAAAAACGCCGCCAGGGAAACAAAACTACCCTTAACCACCTTTCCCCTAGAATGTCCCTTCACCCCAGAGCAAATCATAGACTCCGATTATTTCCCAGACACAAATGCTTAATATAAAAGCAGTGCGATCGCCATTTTCCATTAACTTAAAATTCTTGAGAAATAATAATTAAAATTGCTGATTTTAAAGGACTAATTTTAGTTTGAATAATGTCCCAAATAATCTCGTCCTCCAAAGAAAAATAAGCATGAACTAAAATATCTCTCAATCCAACAATTTTGCGCCATTCAATATGCGGATATTTATTTCTTATTTCTGGAGGAATTTGTTTAACTGCTTCCCCAATCACTGATAAATTTCTAATTACCGCATCAAATCTTAATTCATCAGCAAAAAACCTATTATCATCTAATCCTTGAGTATAACGGAGAATTTTATCACAACTAATTAAAATATCATCACAATAAAGTTTTAAACTACGCGACATAAATAGCGTCTTTTTCTACAGAACTAATAATTTGAGGTTTCAACATTTTTTTAGTTACTAAATCAACAGATAAAGATAAATTATCTTCTAAGAAGAATTTTAAGTCCATATATTGATCAAAGGTAACTTTTCCTTGAAATTCTACCAATAAATCAAGATCGCTAGTATTTTTTGCTTCATCTCTTGCATAAGAACCAAATAAAGCTAAGGATATCACACCATAACTTTTAATCGTGGTTAAGTTTTTTTTCAGGAAGTTGATTAAATATTCTCTATTCATGATTATTACCTAATGTGTTTTGTCTGAATTAGGCATGAGATTAAGATAGTAGCCAGCCAGGGAATAAATTCCCTGTCTAAAAGCTAAAGTCGGTTAAAACCGACTACTTTGGCATAAATAGGATAAATTTTGATTTGGAGTTAATCAGAGTGCGTTTTAACGCACTTTAGCTTTTAGACCGGAACTTAAGTTCCGGGCGGGTTTGTTCAACCAATGAGCGATTCCTAGGTCGCGCTTCGCTATCGCATCTGCATCAATCACTGGTAAATTAGATGCAGACAACATAATACTAATAATTTTAATTATTACATGAAAGAAGCCAAAATCAAACTCGGATTAGTATTAGCAGGTGGCGGTGCTAAAGGCGCGTACCAATCAGGTGTGGTCAAATATCTAGCAGAAATTGACTTTGCCCCTCTGATGATTGCAGGTACGAGCATTGGTGCGCTCAATGGTGCGATCCTCGCCTCTCACACATCATTTAAACAAGCTGCTGATCGCCTATGGCAACTATGGAAAGAACTAGGTGAAGCCAACATTATCAACTGGCAGTTAGTTAAATATCCACTGCATTCCTTAGCACAATATTTACATTTCTCACAGGAAGACGCATCTCTGTGTGATCCTAACCCACTGGATAAATTTTTACGCTACGCCATCAATCCTCAACAATTGCGAGCAGGAATTGAACTATGGGTAGCCGCGTTTCCCTCAGTACAAAATTTCCTACCATCTTCACAAAAAGCAGGTCAGATTGTCCCCACTATAGGTAATGCGATCGCTTCCAATCTTGGACAATCCGCCGAATATATTCACGTTCAATCAGCCAAAACCGATGAAGAAATTTATCAAACATTACTCGCTAGTGCTGCTATTCCTTTAGCCTTTAAGTCACGCCAGGTTGATGACAAGCATTATGTTGATGGTTGGCTAGGTGATAATGTCCCTCTCAAAGCCTTAGCAAATCGCGGTTGTACTCATGCGATCGTCATTCATTTAGGGAATGGGGAACTTTGGAATCGTCATGATTTCCCTAATCAAACAATAATTGAAATTCGTCCAACGGAAGATATGGGTGGTCTTAACACATTATTAGATTTCAGTCCCGAACGGATTCAACTTTTGCAAAACCGGGGTTATCAAGATGCAAAACGCTGTCTTAAACCAATTTTACAAACACTGATAATCGAGCGATCGCGCCAAGAAAGTTTTGCGCGGCTTCAGGAAACATCAAAGCGATTAAGAGACGATCCACCAATATATTAATGAAAACTGAATGATAAAACAGCCTTGGGGTGCGGTACAAATAAACAAGGCGCTGTGCGCTATTATTTCGGGTGTGGGGATAGGGATGATCTCCTGGGGGTGTAATGCTAATAACTCCCAGCTTCAAGAGACAAGATGGAATATATATAGAAATAATCGTTATGGTTTTGAGTTTCCTTATCCGAATACTTGGCAGCAATTAGGAAACCCAGACAACAGTGATGGTATTGCTTTAGTTTCACCAAACAAAAAAAACGTAGAAATTCGCGCCTATGCAAGTAAGCCTTTATTGAAATTCGCAACTGAAAATCCCCAGCCAGTCCCTAATTTTCGGACTCATCAGGGGTTTTCTGGGGTATTAGCTGTAGAAGCGGGGGAAAAGGTGACTGTGATTAAATTGACTATTAGCCAAGAGAACTTGGAGTATCACTGGCAAGGACAAAGCGGCAGCAAAGACTTTCAAAATTATTATCGGCTGTTTTACTACATTGCCCAGGAGTATAAAATTAGTCAATAGTCAACTTAACGTAAATTGATGTCCCTTCCAGCCAGGGAATAAATTCCCTGTCTAAAAGCTAAAGTCGGTTAAAACCGACTGTTGGAGCATATTGACACTCTCAGGGAGCCAAGCCGCGCTCGTTTTACGCTTACCGGATGCTCTTATAAATAGGATAATTTTTGATTTTGAGTTAACCAGAGTGCGTTTTAACGCACTTTAGCTTTTAGACCGGAACTTAAGTTCCGGGCAGGTTTGTTAAGCCTGACTCGGTGACTCCTGCTGTAATTGATTCCTGTCTTGATCAGAATTTAATGATGAAGAAGGGACACAAAACCTGGTAGATTTAGCTATCAGCGAGTAAAAACTGGTAAAGATGAAAGTCCTGGTAATTGGTGGTGATGGGTATTGCGGTTGGGCAACCGCGCTTTACCTTTCTAATCGAGGTTATGAAGTTGGAATTTTAGATAGTTTGGTGCGGCGACATTGGGATAATGAATTGGGTGTAGAAACTCTTACCCCAATCGCACCAATTCAGCAACGTCTCCAGCGGTGGCAGGATTTGACTAGCAAGTCTATTGATCTGTTTATCGGCGATATTACTAATTACGAGTTTCTGCACAAAGCCTTACACGAATTTCAACCAACTGCAATCGTGCATTTTGGTGAACAGCGTTCAGCGCCATTTTCCATGATTGACCGTGAACACGCTGTTCTTACCCAAGTCAATAATGTGGTTGGCACGTTGAACTTGCTGTACATTATGCGGGAGGATTTCCCAGATTGCCATTTGGTGAAATTGGGAACAATGGGTGAGTATGGAACTCCCAACATTGACATTGAAGAAGGATACATCACGATTGAACACAACGGCCGCAAGGATACTTTGCCCTATCCTAAGCAGCCTGGTTCTATGTATCACTTGAGCAAAGTCCATGATAGCCATAATATCCACTTTGCTTGCCGGATCTGGGGTTTAAGGGCTACAGACTTAAATCAAGGGATAGTTTACGGTGTCTTAACCGATGAAACGGGGATGGACGAACTGTTAATTAACCGCCTGGATTATGATGGCGTATTTGGTACAGCACTGAATCGCTTCTGTATTCAAGCAACTGTAGGACATCCCCTCACCGTCTACGGTAAAGGTGGACAAACTCGTGGCTTCTTGGATATTCGGGATACGGTGCGATGTATTGAATTAGCGATCGCTAATCCTGCCGAACCAGGAGAATTCCGTGTGTTTAACCAATTTACCGAACTATTTAGCGTCGGTGACTTGGCAATGATGGTGAAAAAAGCCGGTAACGCTATGGGACTGAATGTGGATATTAACCACATAGACAACCCCAGAGTGGAGAAGGAAGAACACTATTTCAACGCCAAAAACACCAAACTCTTGGATTTGGGTTTACAACCGCATTTACTCTCGGATTCTCTACTTGATTCACTATTAAACTTTTCCGTCAAGTATCAGCACCGAGTTGATCACAAACAAATTCTTCCCAAAGTCTCTTGGCATAGAAAATAGGTGACAGGTGACAGGTGACAGGTGACAGGTGACAGGTGATAGAAAGAGCGTAAGAGGCAACAGTAGATTAATTTTCCACTCCTGACTCCTAACTGCGCCCCTACCTCCTGACTTCTGACTCCTGACTCCTGACTCCTGACTCCTGACTCCTACCTCCTTCTTTTTATGAGAATTGCTCTATTTACAGAAACCTTCTTACCTAAAGTTGATGGCATCGTGACCCGCTTGCGCCATACTGTTGACCATTTACAACGTCATGGCAATCAAGTTCTGGTATTTGCCCCTGAAGGTGGCATCACTGAACATAAAGGCGCGAAAGTTTACGGAGTTAGTGGCTTTCCTTTGCCTCTCTATCCTGAGTTAAAAATGGCACTGCCTCGCCCGGCAATTGGTCATGCTTTGGAAGAGTTTAAACCAGATATTATTCATGTTGTTAATCCCGCAGTTCTGGGATTATCAGGGATCTTCTATAGTAAAGTTCTGAAAATTCCTTTAGTGGCTTCTTATCATACCCATTTGCCCCAATATCTACAACATTACGGGCTAGGAATGTTAGAAGGGTTACTTTGGGAGTTGCTTAAAGCTGGTCATAATCAGGCTGAGTTAAATTTGTGTACCTCTACGGCAATGGTAAAGGAACTTTCAGCCCATGGAATTGAAAGATGTGATTTATGGCAACGGGGAGTAGATACAGAATTATTTCATCCTGATTTAGTCAGTGCGGAAATGCGATCGCGCTTATCCCAAAATCATCCAGATAGCCCCTTGTTACTGTACGTTGGTCGTCTTTCTGCTGAAAAGGAAATCGAACGTATTAAACCCATTCTAGAAGCCATTCCTGATGCCAGATTAGCATTAGTCGGCGATGGACCCCACCGACAAACTTTGGAAAAACACTTTGCGGGGACAAATACTTATTTTGTCGGTTATCTGATGGGTAAAGAATTAGGTTCGGCTTTTGCCAGTGCTGATGCCTTTATTTTTCCTTCCCGCACAGAAACACTGGGATTAGTTCTGCTAGAAGCTATGGCCGCAGGGTGTCCTGTGGTAGCAGCCCGTTCTGGAGGCATCCCTGATATTGTTACAGATGGAGTTAATGGATATCTTTTTGATCCGCAAGCCGATATTCAAGAAGCGATTAATGCTACAATCCGTCTGTTGAAACAACGGGAGGAAATCACTATTATCCGCACAAATGCCCGTGCAGAAGCAGAAAAATGGGGATGGACATCGGCTACACAACAACTTGAAGATTATTATCAAAAAATAATCTTAAATAGTCACAGGAGTCAGGAGTCAGGAGTCAGGAGTCAGAAGCGAGAATAAGAGGGCTGGCTTTTTCTCTAAATTTTCCACCTCATTCAATTGCATACAGCCAGGAATTTTTGCACCATTACCAGGCTGGCCGCAATGCTTATATATTAAGGGATTTTACCCAAGCGATCGCCTGCTTCAAATTAGCTCAAGTCATCGAACCGACAAATCAGGCTGTTCATATCCATTTAGAACGCGCCTATAAGTACCAGCAAATACCACCACCAAAGTCCTGGGATGGTATTTGGACAATCATCACGAAGTAGTCAGTTGTTCGTTGTCAGTAGGGGCGAAGCATTTGGAAGATAAATTATCGGTCATTGTCAAAAATAGTTCTCCAAATGCTTCGCCCGTACAGTTGTCAGTAGTCAGTTCCTTCTTCAGAACCGTTACTTTGAAAAGGTTGTTCACCGATTTTCAGTTCTTTCTTTGAGTGCTTTAATTGCTTCCAAAGTAACTTAATTTGATAATAAGCCTCATCTGGTGAGATCTTGCCACCTGTTTCTAAATTGCAGATATAACTGACTTTCTGGGCAAATTCCTGTAAGTTCGCATTGAATACCAAGTTTTCTGGTTTTACATGACCATAATAGCGACCACGGGGATAGAGAAAATCTTCTTTACTCATCATTCTTTTTTCTCCATTTACTCAACTACTGATACTTTTAACCGAGACATTCCCTGACATCTGAGATATTGTGAATGTCCAGTAGAACATTACTAACTGAGTTGATAAAGGTGGTATCCCACATTGCCTTGAGGAAAATCCCCACGGCTCCTCTATTTTTTCAGAATGGTATGGATAAAATTACTACATCCTGCTGATAGTTTAGCGTGGCTTGATCCCATAAGTAGAGATTGAAGGCAGTTATTCACGTTTAGTTATTCTCTAATTTATTAAAAACATATTGTATTAAGTTCAATAAGTCATTAATATATTCCTTAAGATAGATTAATATATTCCTTTTTTCAAGACTTGGAAAAATTTTTTCCTTGCAAGCTCTAATTATAATACATTTAAATTGAAATATAACAAAATTCCCGACTTCTCTAAGAAATCGGGAATATGAAGTATCAATTGTAATTTGCCACCTAAGCAGATGGACGAGTTGCTTCTAATAAACTGGAAAAGTAGAAGCTTGTCCGCGTCATAGCTTGTCTTTGGACTGAAAAGCCATTTTTTCGCAGAATTTTGACTACATCAGCTTCACGATGTAAATAAGCGCGAGTGGTTTTACTCGGACCAGGAAAGAAAGTACCGATTTTTTTGAGGATTGTTAGGAAGAAGGTTTTCGGGGCAAAACTGAGAATGATTCGGTCTGAAGCTAAAGAACATAGATGAGAAATCATTTCATCAGCTTTGTCTTGAGGATAATGAATCAGAACATCTAGACAAATGACGGTATGATAATTGCCACTCAAAGATTCCAAATCCTGTACCGCAAAAGAGGGATTTACGGTATTGAACAAAGCCATGACAGCCCTATCCTGGGCTTCTGATACCATTTTAGCGGAAATGTCGCTGGCATAGACCTTAGCGCCATCTATAGCCAGAGGAATACTCAGACTACCCACACCACAACCAGCATCACAAATTGATAATGATGGTAAATTGTTGTCAGCTTTTAACCAGCCAATGACATTATCCACAGTTTGCTGATGTCCAGTGCGAATATCTAGCTGGACTTTGTTGACTTCACCATCACCATAGATGCGTTGCCACCGATCAAAACCTGTGGAGTTGAAGTATTCGCGGACTATTGTTTTATCGTCGGCTGCGGTCATAAACTCAATTGTTAGTTATTCACAATTACTAAAACTATCATTTGTCATCCCAATTATATGTAGGGCTGCACAGAATCATGAAATCCATGAATTCATCCGTCCTTATCTGCGTTTATCTGCGTTTATCTGCGGTCAATTATTCTTGAAATCTGATTCTATGCAGCTTGATCTTAATTTGGTATCAGTGGATTCTCAGCGACAAAAATTCCAGCCAGTGTTAAATTCTTAAAAACCGACTAGCTAATTTAATCGCGTCAGCAATATCCACATCACCATCACCGTCAGCATCTAGAAATTGATTTAGTAATGGATTACCACCAGATTGTAAGAAACTCAAGACTAAAGGCACTAAACTTGGTAATAATTGTTGAATTGTACTCACATCTAAGCTAGTACCCTGGGCAGCATTTTTCGCTACTTCTGCTTGAATATCTGGAGAAAATAAGGTATCTACAGCTTGGGAATCGGCGGAAGTGCCGGCAAATTGATTAACTAAATCTTGTACAGATTCACTTCCGTCGCTGGTTTGTTTTGCCTGTAAAGATGATTGTACTTGTTTACCAACTACTGATAAAACTGATTGCATGGTGGAAGAGTCTGCACCAATGCCATTACCTAATTGTTTCACTGTGGTAGCAATATTTATCAAGTTATCCAAACCACCTGGTTGATTGGAATTGCTAACCGCACCCAGAATTTGATCAAACAGTCCCATTAATTTTTTCCTGTTGTTTTTAATATCTCCTAATTATTAATAATACAGCAGAATTGAGCAATCAGGAGTCACCGAATAAAATCAAGATCATGATCTTGATGAATGAGAAATTGGGAGAAATATGGTAAATTCTGTACCTTGATTCGAGTCAGAATGAAAAGTAATTTTCCCCTGATGTTTTTTAACGACAATTTCATGGGTAATTGCTAAACCTAAACCAGTCCCAACACCTCTGGGTTTAGTGGTGAAAAAGTTTTCAAATATTTTCTGCTGATTTTCTGGAGGAATACCTGAACCATTATCTATAATTTTAATTAATACCCAGTCATTTTCTTGCCGTTCAGTAGTTATGTTTATTGCTGGTGAAAATTCTGAATTCTGAGCAGATTTTTCTTCTATAGCATCAATAGCATTACTTAAAAGATTCATGAAAACTTGATACAATAATCCTGTATAACCGGTTATTTGGGGAATTTCTCCATAGTTTTTGATAACGCTAATTTTATTTTTAAGGCGATTATTCAAAATTAATAATGTACTATCTAGACAAAAAGGAATATCTAATAATTGTGATTTATTTTCATCTACACGCACAAAATCTTTTAAACTCCGAACAATTTCTTTAGTTCGTTCTGCGCCAATTGTCATAGACTGAAAAAGTTTAGGTATGTCTTCTGCTAAAAATTCTAAATCAATTTCTTCCGCTACAGCTTGCACTTGTGGTGGTGTTTGGGGAATTTCCGATTGATATGTTTTCAGAAGTCTGAATAAATCATCAACATATTTGTGTGCGTGAATTAAATTGCCAGAGATCAAGTTTACAGGATTATTAATTTCATGGGCAATACCAGCTAACATTTGCCCTAAGCTGGACATTTTTTCACTTTGAATTAGTTTAGATTGGGATTCAGCTTGTTGTATTTCTAAAAGATGTTTTACTTGTTGAATTAGGAGATTTAAAGAGTTGGCTAAATCACCTATTTCATCTTGAATATTTATAGATATTTGTAAATCAAAATTTTCTTCATTGGTAACTTTTCGAGCAATATTAGTAACTTCTAAAATCGGTTGAGTAATAATTTTACTGGTGGATAAAGCGAGAATATTAGCTATTAATATGGAAGTTGCCATACTCACAATAATAATCACATCTTGTACTTTTAATGCGTGATTGTAAGCTAAATTTGCTTGTTCTTTAGTTTGTTTAATGGGTTCTCTTAGGGTTTCTAAACTGTAAGCAAAGTCAGAAAATTTCTCTACATTTTTAATTTGATATTTTTTTAAAATTAACTGCTTTATTTCTGGATTTTTATTTGATTGTGCATCCAGTTGAGAAACTTCTTCGACTAATTCTTTGAGTAATTGGATGTAGCTGTTGATATTTCGTTGATATTTTTGACTCCAATCGGATAAATTACCATTTTTCTGGATTTGAGTAAAGTTTTGAAATTTAGTAAATTGAATTTCTAATTTATCTATTTCTGTGTTTAATTCAGCGATTTCTTTGGGTAACTTGTCTGGTTGATCTAATGTTGCTATAATCTTTTGTTGATGGATGAAAGATCCTAAAATTCCTCTTTGTAAATTATTGAGTAAAATATCTTCTTGATTGATTAAGATTGTCTTATTTCTAGCTCTTTGAAAATAGCTATTACCTACTAATAACCCTCCAGATGTACCTAAAACTGCTATTCCCAGGGAAAGAGTATACCTCAAGACAATTTTTTGTCTGATCCTCAAGGGAGGGAATAATTTTTTTAAAGAGCTAAAATGTTTAAATTCAGAGATAAAGTTCATATTGTGACTCGGCCTTTAACTTTCCCATGAATTGGGGTGAGACAAAAAATGCGGAATTTAATAGCCGGTCATTAAGAGGTTGTTTGAAAAGTATTATATCAAACCCGTAATCTCCAAAAACCTAACCCCCCTACCCCCCTTCCCTGCAAGGGAATGGGGGTTTTAAAGCCTCTCCCCTGGTAGGGGAGAGGTTTGGAGAGGGGTCTGTTTACACATGAAAAACTTTTAAAACATCCTCTAAGGGAACACTGCACACAAACTGAATGTTAGTTTAGCAAAAATTGTGGCTTTTTACTTTCTCGCTGAGAAAAACACTGTATAGATCCTAAATTTTATCATTCATGCCCTTGTCTCGTATTGTTACACTAATTGTTGGCCTGATCGTCATTTTGGCGTTAACCCTATGGCTAATTGATTCTCTTTCCCGGTTGTACTGGCAGTTGTCCTATTCTCCGCTGTTGGGTAATTTACTATTATTACTGCTAGTTTTACTGATTGGTGGTTTAATTGCTGCCTTTGTTTATTATGTATTGGTGCTGCGGAAGGGAGAAGCAAAATCCCGTCGTCAACGCCCAAGAGTGACTTCTGCCCAAATTCCTGCGGCTAAATCTGATGCGGCTTCTTCGACTCTGCAAGCGGTACGACAACAGGTAGCCCAAATTCAAGATGAGGTGACACGTCAAGCTTTGCTAAGTCGCACCAAGGAAATTGAAACGAATTTAGCGAGAGGGGAAATTCAAGTTGTGGTTTTTGGTACGGGTAGTGCCGGTAAAACTTCTCTGGTAAATGCGATTATGGGGCGGATAGTTGGTGAGGTGAATGCCCCAATGGGAACAACTCAGGTGGGAGAAACCTATTGTTTGCGCTTGAAGGGTTTGGAACGGAAGATTTTAATTACTGATACTCCAGGGATTTTAGAACCGGGAGTAGCGGGTACGGAACGGGAACAACTGGCTAGGGCTTTAGCGACGGAAGCGGATTTATTGTTATTTGTGGTAGATAATGATTTACGGCGTTCTGAATATGAACCACTGCGGGGTTTAGCGGAAATTGGTAAGCGATCGCTTTTAGTGCTGAATAAAACAGATTTATACACGGAGACTGATATAGAAGTGATCTTAGCCAGATTGCGGGAACGGGTACGCAGCTTTATTGCTACTAATGATGTGGTAGCGATCGCTGCTAATCCCCAAATAGCCGCATTAGAAACCGGCGAAACCTTCCAACCAGAAGCAGATATTATCCCCTTGTTACGGCGCATGGCCTCTATTTTACGCGCTGAAGGTGAAGATTTAGTAGCAGATAATATTCTCTTACAATCTCTGCGCTTAGGAGAAGAAGCTCGCAAACTTATAGACTCTCAACGTCGTCGCCAAGCTGATAAGATTGTAGATCGTTATCAATGGATTGGTGCGGGTGTAGTTTCTGTCACACCATTACCGATGGTAGATTTACTCGCAACCGCTGCTGTTAATGCCCAAATGGTAGTAGAAATTGGCAGGCTTTATGGTTGTGATTTAAACATGGAACGAGGTAAAGAATTAGCCCTATCTTTAGGAAAAACTATTGCTGGTTTAGGTATCGTTAAAGGGGCAATTGAATTATTATCAACGGCTTTGCAACTTAATGTGGCTACTTTTATTGTAGGGAGGGCAATTCAAGGAGTGACAGCCGCATATTTAACCCGCATTGCTGGGAAAAGCTTTATCGAGTATTTTCGTCATGATCAAGATTGGGGTGATGGGGGAATGACAGAAGTTGTGCAACAACAGTTTCAGATTAATCGCCGTGATGAGTTTATCAAAGTTTTTGTCCAAGAAGCGATCGCTAAGGTCGTCAAACCTTTAACTGATACCTTTGCAGAAAAAGAAGATCATAAGTAAAAATACTGAAATAATTATTGAATATTTCACATACTGAATTATTGCCTATAATTCCGGAAAATAGCAGCCGATGTCAGAAAAGATATATAAGGATTTCTGACTAACTAGATCATGACCAACCAGATGATCGGCCAAGTATTACAAGATCGTTACCAAATTGTGCAACCACTTAGTGCAGGAGTGTTTGCACAAACATTTATTGCTGTGGATATGTACCACCCAGAAAAACCCAGATATGTTGTCAAACAATTGAAGGTGAATCACTATCAATCTACTTCCTATTTTGACCACCGGAGATTGCGGTTTTTAAAAGAAACTGAAACCCTCAAACATTTAGGTCGTCATCCCCAAATTCCGGAACTTATTACCTGTTTTGAAGAAAATGAGCGGTTTTATTTAGTCCAACAATTTATTCCTGGAGAGTCTTTAGCAGCAGAATTACCTCATGATCCTGAAAGTCATGGTAAATGGAGTCAAGTTGATATTATTAAGTTTCTAGAAGATGCTTTATCTATTCTTGAATTTATTCACTCTCAAGGCTTTATTCATTGTGATATTAAACCAGAAAACTTAATTAGACGAGCTATAGATGCCAGATTAGTATTAATTGATTTTGGCTCAATTCGACCAGTAGACTTTAGTATTGACACAGAATTTTCCATAGATCAAATTCCTGTCACATCATTGGGTTACATTCCCCCAGAACAATTTATTGGTCAAACCCAACCCAATAGTGACCTTTATTCCTTGGGAATAATTGCTATTCAAGCTATTACAGGACTATCTCCCTTAGAATTAGAAATTGATGCTGAAACTAATGAAATTATTTGGTGTGATCATGACACCTCTATCAATGATTATTTAGTTGCGTTCCTCAATCAGATGATCCGCTATCAACACCAAGAACGATTTCAATCTGCCAATGAAGCACTATGGTTACTCAAGCATATAGAATGGGACAATAACCCAGCAGAAATACAAATAGCAGAGTCTCAATTATCTGATAAAACTATTGAAACGACAGATCAAAAATCCCAACCATTACTAGCCGGACTGCGATTAGGTTTATTAATTAATTCGGTTCTACTAGGATTGGGAGTATATTCTTTATTTAACAATTCTCAAGCTTACTCAGCTACAGAAATTTTATATAAAGCCATAGCCAGATATCAATCTGGAGATTTACAAAAAGCCATTAATTTAGCTCGGTCAATCCCCCTTAATAGTAATGTTTATCCAGAAGCTCAAGCTTCAATTGAAGAATGGCAAAACCAATGGCAAAAAGATGCAAAACATTATGTTCTCACTGAAAAAGCTTTAAAAGAACGACGATGGAGAGACGTATTATATCATGCACCTAAAGTTCCAATTAATTCATATTGGCAATCGAAAATTCAGCCCCTAGTTGCACAAGCAAAATTAAATATTGAAGCCCAAACACAATCCTTATTAGCCAAAGCTTATGCAAAAGCCGAGGAGAGAGATTTCTCAACGGCTTTATATTATCTACAGCAAATACCTGAAGAAAGTTCTGCTGGTGCTATGGTTAAACAGAAATTAGCTGAGTACAATCAAAAACGTCAAGTTAGATCAGGATACTATTTATATCAAGCTCACAATCAAGCCTCTATAGGTAACTTTTTCGCAGCAATTAAACTACTGGAAAGAGTTCCTAAAGATGCTGAAGTCTATGCACAAGCAAGAGTCAAACTAGAAGAATATTCCCACAAGTTACGTCTACGTAATCATCAACAAGAATTAGCTATCCTAAAAACAGTTCCCCTTGCTGAAAGACAAAACACTCCTATTCAGCGGAGAGTATCTCTTCAACCAGAAGATTATTTACAGGAAGTAAATATTCGTAATTAAGCTGAGAAATGGGGAATAGAAGATAATTTTACCAATTCCCCCCATGGTTATTTTACGTTGTTGCATTGCTATTCTGGGTACGCGAATGTCTTTGTGCGATAATTCCGACTTGCAGAATCCCTCGGTTCACAACTGGGGGTATTTTTTTATCTATTCAATTAGACGGAAATAAATTAAATTTAAACTTTCCTATAGACAGAGACAATCTTCTAAAGATCAAGTTAGATTTACAGTTGAACTAGTCCACATTCCAATGTCTTTAATCATAGCCTCCAGTTATTTTTTAGGCTGGAGGTGATTCTTTATAAATCTTTGCTGCATCTCTATTTGATCATTGAAATACTTTTTCTAGATTATCCTGTTCTTTTTGTAATAAAGTGGTAATTTGTGTATACTCATTAAGTAATTCTGACTGCTAATGTAAATACTCCTAATACTGAACCAACTACTAACAAATATGAGAACAAAAAGCGATATTTAATTATCCACAACATTAGTTATTTCCTAAACGATATCCTATCCCATAAACAGTGTCGATAATTTTTTCAGATGCACCCACCACTTTTAATTTTTTGCGTAAATTATTGATGTGAGTTTTAACAGTATCTTCCCCAGAAATTTTATCAAATTCCCATAATTTATCTAAAAGAGATGTACGAGTTAAGACCTGCTGGGGATTTTTAATAAAACACTCTAAAATCATATATTCTTTAGGTGTTAATAAGAGAGTTTGACCTTGATAACTAATATGGTAACTAACAGGATCTAGTTGTAATTTACCATAAACTAATATGGATGGACGAACTTCTGCATTTCTGCGAGATAAAGCTCGAACACGGGCTGTTAATTCTTCTAAATCAAATGGTTTAATTAAATAATCATCAGCCCCTGCATCTAATCCAATTACTTTATCTGCTGTAGTATCTCTGGCTGTAAGCATTAAAATCAAGGCATTATATTTTATTGATCGTAAGCGTTTACATAAACTAATTCCATCTAACTTTGGCAACATCAAATCTAATAAAATTATGTCATATTGTGTTGATTGACTATATTCCCAACCTTCAATTCCATCTTTAGCAATATCTACAACATAACGTTGATGTTTTAAATCTTCGGCTAAGGGTTTAGCAATCCGTTGATCATCTTCTACAAGTAATATTTTCATGTTAATCGCCAGATTAGCTCTAAAAGAATTTATTTTAACAAAGTAGAAGTAGCATTAATAATAATTTGTGCCGAACCCGTGAAAAATTCTCTTTGGATATTTTTGGGAATATCACTAGGTTGATGGTAATGAGGACTACGTAAATTAGCGGTATCTGTTACCAGCAAAGCCCCTATTCCTTGATACCAAAACGGAGCATGATCACTGCGGAGGGTATCTGGTGTTAATAAACCTTTGAAGGGAATCGGTACTTTGAGGATTTTTGGTAAATTCTCACTAGAGTTGGCAAAAGTATTTAATAAATTTAAGTGTTCTACATCACCAACTACTGCTAAAAAATCTCCCTTGTCGCTAAGTGGTGTTACAGGCAAACCAGCGGGATATTTTTGACAGCCAGAAGTGTAACAAGCATAACCCACCATATCCATAATAATTACGCCTTGAAGATTTTGTAAATGGGCTGGTTGGTTGACAAAAGCTTTACTTCCTAAAAGTCCTGTTTCTTCTTGATCAAAAAATGCTAATTGTAATGTTTTTGGTGTGGAAATAGCAGTAAAAAGTCTGGCGATTTCTAATACTACAGCTATACCAGTGGCGTTATCATCTGCACCAGGAGAGGACTCAACTGTATCATAATGGGCAGCCACCAAAATTGTCCCAGTGGTTTTATTTGTTCCCAGTTTTTGGGTAAAAATATTCATACCGGCAGTAAACTTTTCTAACTTAGGTTTCCAGCCAAATTTGCTCAATTGATTTGTGATATATGTACGGGTACGCAATCGCTCCATTTTTGAATACCGCCGAAAATTCAACTTTTGAACATGAGCAAAAAGTTGATCACCATCAACCAATAGAGTATTATTTACCTTCAGGGGTTTTAACTGGGGTTGAGACTGTGGTACAGGAGCATTTTTAACTATCGGAATCATTTCAGATTGCTCAAAAAAACTTCCCATACCTATAAACACTATTATCCCTACCAGCACCCATGGCCATTTTTTGATCATGATTTAAACCCACCTAGAGGAAATAAAATATCCTAACTACACCAAGTTTGACAGCTTGTCTTTTGACATCAACATGATGATAAGAGATGTAAAAGGTATACTGTCCCAATTGCCAATTCCCAGTTCCCATCAAAAATATGCTAGATTTATTACTCATAACGCTTCTGGGGTTTCTAGGCAGTTTTGGACATTGCTTTGGGATGTGTGGACCCCTGACTGTAGCTTTTTCTCTGTCCAAGCAGCAGGAAAATCCAAGTTGGCAACAGCAATTAAAATTTCATACATTACTAAATTTGGGGCGAATGTTAAGTTATGCCTTCGTCGGTGCTGGTATTGGCGCACTAGGCTCAGTATTAGTAGAAGGTGGACAACTGGCGGGAGTTGGTAGTGATTTGCGGCGGTGGATAGCTATTATTACAGGTATAATGCTGATTTGGTTTGGTTTATGGCAAGTTAAACCCGATTTTTTACCGCATATACCCCTATTACACCCCATATTAAAAGGGAATTTACACAACCGTCTGAGTGCGGCCATGCTGAAATTATCTGCACAAACTCAATGGTGGACACCGGCACTTTTAGGCATGACTTGGGGATTAATGCCCTGTGGTTTTTTATATGCGGCTCAAATTAAAGCTGCGGCTACAGGGAATTTGTGGCAAGCTACAGCAACAATGTTAGCTTTTGGAATTGGCACACTACCCATCATGTTGGGACTAGGTGTTTCCACGGCGTTAATTAGTCAAGATCAGCGGAGTCAATTATTTCGCTTGGGTGGGTGGGTAACTCTCGTTATTGGTGCTATTACCCTATTGCGGACGGGGGATACGATGACGGACTATAGCGGACACGCTGCCTTAATTTGTTTAAATCTCTCATTGATTGCCCGGCCTGTGAATAGTTTTTGGTCTGCACCTCTGCGTTACCGTCGGGCGTTGGGCGTTGGGGCTTTTGTGCTTTCGGTAGTACATACTATCCATAATCTTGAACACTCACTAGACTGGAATCTTACCGCTTTTTGGTTTTTACCGTTAGAATTTCAGTGGGGAATGAGTGCAGGGGCTGTGGCTTTGGTATTAATGCTCCCTGCGGCTTGTACAAGTTTTGATGTTATGCAAAAGTCATTAGGTAAACATTGGCGGCATATTCATCTTTTGAGTGTACCAGCTTTGTTATTGAGTGCTATTCATACGGTTATGATTGGTTCTCATTATCTGGGGGCTGTAAGATTAAGTTGGCAAAACCAATTAGCAGCAGTGTTACTGAGTCTAATTACCTTAGCTGTATTGTTGATCCGTTCGCGGTATTCTTGGTTATATTTACGTCTAGAAAAATTTTATGTTCCTCCCAATAAATCGCGGTAAATTAACTATTTCTCCTGCACACAAAATCAAGTATCTATTATTAGTTTTATTTGGTTTAATAGTTACTACAAATACTCAAGTTTTAGCCCATACGGTGAAAATATCGGCAGATGTTGGTGCTACTATCCATATAGAACCTAATGATAATCCTCGCGCTGGAGAAGTTACTCAAGCTTGGTTTGCCCTGACTCGGAAAGGTGGTAAGGTAATTCCTTTAAAAGATTGTAATTGTCAGTTGGCTATTTATGCTGAACCTCATGCAGTGGGAGAACCAGCATTACTTGAACCTCCATTAAAACCTATTCAAGCTGAACGTTATCAAGGCATTCCAGGGGCAGAAGTAACTTTTCCCAAACCAGGGGCTTATCAGTTGCAATTAAGTGGTAAACCTGTGAATGAAGGAAGTTTTAAACCTTTTGAGTTAAAGTTTGTTGTCACTGTGGCTACAGGAAAGAATATAGATACTCTTCAATCTAGGCCAAGTGTAAATAAGAATCAGCAAGGAACAACAATTGGATTAGCACAACCTTTGATTTGGTTGGGAATTTTGCTGCTGTCTGGAGGGATTTTAGTTTTCTTGGTGCAAACAATGAAGAAGAATAATTAAAGTTAGTCTTTTTTGGCAGTTAACTGAATACTTGGATTTGGTAAAAATGTATATCTCAGATATAATCCTAACCACACAAATCCGATAATTAACAAAGTCCCAATTCCCAGAAAATTCGGCAACCAAAAAACTACCTCTACATGATTTATAGCCCCTGCTTTAATTGTCCATAGCAGTTGATTACCATGCTTTTCTGGTTGGATAGCATTTTCATCATTTTCAATATTCTTGACTCCCCAAGGTGTCTGTAGGCTAAAGTCTAGATTGACAATAGAACTATCACCTTTAGTGGTCAGCATAGCCAAAGAACGCAAATCTAAATCATAAACTAAATGATTTCTAGAAAATAGGAAAAAATTCGTATCTTCTGCAACTAAAGTTGAAGTAATATTTGATATTTCCGAACCATTACCATCTTCATCAGTTCGAGTATTAAAAAAGCCAGTGAATTTTTCTTGTAATTCTTTTGCACTGGTAAAGGGAATTTTAACAACGATTTCTGATGGTGAAATTCTCTCTGTTGAACCTGCTAATTGTCGCGCTCGTTGTTCTAAAGTTTTTAACCATTGTGATAGATAATCACTACTAAAAATAGTGATTTTTTCCGATAATTGAATATGTTGTACTAATTCACCATTATTAGTGCTGTTAAAGTTGACTCCTAAATCATACTTTACACAACTAGATAATAGTAATGAAGAAAAAATTACCATAAATACAATAGGTTTAATTTTGGTAAATTTTCCAATTTTCCTAATTAAAAAAAACACAGATTTGCTTAACTGTAATATCACCTTAATGAAAGTGAATACATTCATGACTAAATTTCTCCTTATTTACTAAAAACTTAACCAAACTAAATAGGAAATTGTTAAACCAATAGCAATTAAAGCTACCCAAACAAAATTATTATCTTTAGTATTGACTGTATTCAGGTCAATATATTCTCGTTCTCCAGGTTTTTGTTTAAATGTAGATTTTTTAGATTGAGAAGTGACAACTATTTTGGATTTGTGATCAGAAGTTATGTCCAAATCGGGAATTTCTGTCATCAATTCTTTAGGTCTGTTAAGTTTGGGCGCTTTTAAAATATATAGTAGGCGCTTTGCTTGTTGACGAATTTCATAATGGGGATGACGAATGAGTTGTTGACAAAGATTTATCGCTTCTTCCGAACGTCCCGCAGCTTCATAAGCATTCACCAACCAAATTTCGATTTCACCAGCAAAATGGGTATTTTTTTCTAATAGGGCGCTGGCTGTTTCTAGATTTTCTACAGATTTCCGATATTGACCATTTTCAAAAGCAGTTGTCCCCATTTGATAATGAGATTTAGCAAGTTCTAAATTTTCTGTGGTCATTGGTCAGTTGTCAGTTGTCAGTTGTCAGTAGGGGCGAAGCATTTGGAAGATAAATTATCGATCATTGCCAAAAATAGTTCTCCAAATGCTTCGCCCGTACAGTTGTCAGTTGTCAGTAGGGGCGAAGCATTTGGAAGATAAATTATCGGTCATTGCCAAAAATAGTTCTCCAAATGCTTCGCCCGTACAGTTGTCAGTTGTCAGTTGTTACTCAATAACTTGAATTTTAACTTACCGCAGATTGTAGGTAAATGAAATTTTACCAATGAATCCTGTAGGGGTTTAGCATTGCTAAACCCTTCCGAATTAATTTTGCTGTAATTTGTCCCCAATCTCGATTATTGTCTCGACTGATGAGAACCGAGAATCATTGTCCCAATTCCCACATCTGTAAATACTTCTAACAGTAAAGCATGAGGAATCCGCCCATCAATTATATGTGAAGCCTTGACTCCTTGAGCAAGCGATCGCACACAACAATTCACTTTAGGAATCATCCCTCCACTGACTATACCATCAGTAATTAATTGCCGCGCTTCCCGAATATCCACTTTCGGAATTAAAGTAGAAGGGTCTTTATAATCTCTTAAAATTCCTCTGGTATCAGTCAGCAAAATTAACTTTTCTGCGCCCAAAGCTGCGGCTATTTCCCCCGCTACCGTATCCGCGTTAATATTATAAGCCTGTCCAGTTTCATCAGCAGCCACGCTGGAAACAACGGGAATATAGCCATTACTAGCAAGTGTTTCTAAAATTTTGATATTGACATTACTAACTTCCCCCACAAACCCAATCCCTTCATCACCTTGAGGACGAGCCGTAATTAAGTTACCATCCTTACCACAAAGCCCTACAGCCATTCCTCCAGCTTGGTTAATCAAAGCGACAATTTCTTTATTTACCCGCCCCACTAACACCATTTCCACTACATCCATTGTTGCTGCATCAGTAACACGCAAACCATTTTTAAATTGCGCTTCAATTCCTAACTTGCCTAACCAACTATTAATTTCTGGACCACCACCATGCACTAGAATAGGCCGCAAGCCAACGCAAGATAAAAAGACCACATCACGAATAACTTTATCTTTGAGGTTACTATCCTTCATGGCTGCGCCACCGTATTTAACCACAACGGTACGACCAGCGAATTGTTGAATGTAAGGTAGTGCTTCGCTGAGAATTTCTACGCGATTAGCTTCAGCTTGCCTGATATACTCTATATCATTAATCATGTTATTACCCAAGTTGCTAGTTATATAGTTTATGGGATAACTAGCAACAAGAGTTAATCAGCTATGGTGATAGGAGCAGGGGGAAATATTTATTCCCTATTCCCTATTCCCTATTCCTAAGAGAGTTGAAACAAGAAAGTGACTAAATCTCCTTTACCCAAGCTGATGCGATCGCCTGGACGGAGGCGATGTCTGTTTCCAGGTAACAGAGGTAAGTTATTGACATAAGTACCATTGGAACTACCTGCATCTTCTAGATAACAAGCATCTCCCTCAATCCGAATGTCTGAGTGAATCCGCGAAACAATTTCCGAATTTGGGAACCCAGAAACATCTATATCGGGAGGAATACGATCATTCGGCTTACCAATATGCACAACCGAGAGATTTTGTGGTAATTCTATTTCTTGGTTAGCTTGAACATGGAATAACCGTGCTACTACCTTTTGCAATTGCGTATTTGCCACCTTTACTTGTGGTGCGGCTGGGGCTACTTCAGGAACTGTGAGGGGATCGATCTGAGGTACATAAGCAGGAGGAATATAAGCTTCCGGTTCTGGTGCTACAGGCGCAGGTGGGGCTGTCAGCACAGGCGGAATATAAATTTCTGGTTCAGGTGCTACCGGTGCAGGGACAGAAGGAATATAAACAGCTTGTTCCTGAACTACAGGTGCGGGTGTCAGTACAGGGGGAATATAAACTTCTGGTGCTGGTGTGACAGAAGGAACATAAACAGCTTGTTCCTGAACTACAGCCACCGGTGCAGGGGCGGGAATAGCGCTAACAGGAGGATTGGCGGCGGGCGCAATTTCTAAAGCATCGGGCTGTAACAGTTGCATCATCAGGTCAGGAGCGACCACTGGAGCTGGTTGTACAGGGTTAATCGCAATAGTTGGGGTAACTGCGGGAGTAACACCAAAATGGAGATTGTAACCGCACTGACCACAGAAAGCGGCATCTGACTGTACAGTTGCTCCACAATTAGGACAACTAGCTGTAGCTGGTAACGGCGTATAACAAGCTTCACATTGAACAGCGCCGTCTGGGTTGGGATGATTGCAATTAGGGCAGACGATCATGGATTTAAGCCTTAGTGAAGGTCGTTGTAAAAATATTACTGACAAGCACATAAGTAACTTTAGCGTTTAATGCTAACAATTACTTAGAGTGAGAACAAGTTGATCATTGGTGATTATTCTTAATTATCTAAATCATCCAAATCTCAAGAATCATAGTTAGTGTTGAAGTTCCAAACCAGCGGCTGCGTCTAGCAACCAGTAAAGTTCTCCCTGGGGTTTAATTAGCCGAGATGGATAGACGAAATCATCTGCCACCGGTGCGAAAATTTGGGCTAAAGCCGGTCTTTTGTTAGCACCAGCAGCCAAAAAAATCACACTGCGAGCCGCGTTAATAAATGGGTAAGTAAAGGTGATGCGGAGATTATCATCTTTATTACCAACAGTGATTAGGCGATCGCACACCTTGAGAGCTTTCGTGTGGGGAAACAAAGATGCAGTATGGGCATCATCACCCATTCCCAGTAAAACTACATCTAATGCCGGGAACTCTCCCGATATAGAATTAAAAAATGTTTGGAGATGCTGGTTATACTTAGCTGCATCCACTTCTGGATTAGCCGACAAAGTGGGGATAGCATGAATATTAGCTTGGGGAAGTGCAACCTGATCTAACCATGCTCGTCGCGCCATCAGTTCATTGCTATCAGGGTGATCTGCTGGAACATAACGCTCATCTCCCCAGAATACATGAATTTTATCCCAAGGCAACTTTTGATTAGCGATGGCTTCATACAACGGTTTTGGTGTGCTGCCACCTGATAAAGCAATTGTAAATTGTCCCCGTTCGCTAATAGCAGTTTCTACTTTCGACAGGATCAATTCTAGCGCTCGTTGGACGAGTGCCGATAGACTGGAGTGGACTTCAACAGTTTTGTTCATGGCATTATCATTACATAGCTTGTTTCTTGGCAATACCATAGCGAACTTTTGACAATTTTCCGCTTTAACTCTGGAAACTTTTAATATCGTCAAGTTAAGCCATCAATTATCGTCCTTAACCTTCTTTATCATTATTTGTGGTTGGTTGTCAGTAGTCAGTTGTACTAATCGCTGATCATCACCGCAGGGGATTGTTGAGAGAATAAAGGATACATCGGTAAATAAACACAACAGATAGAGCTAGTTCTGTTTGTTTTTGTGTTTTCTTATTCATATTTTCTCAAAAGTTACTAGACAAAAACAATAAATAAAATCTTTAAGAAGAAATAACTGTCGTTTGAACATTGATATCAATATTCAGCTTTTTCCGCAAAACATTCAAAATAGCAGTCAAATTATCCATTGTCGGATTACCTTTTGCCGATAACATCCGGTGTAAACTCTTGCTAGGTTTAGACGTTTCAATTGCCAATTGTTCAAAACCTACCGTTGCATTAACAATATCTCTCAAAATCAATCTTGCTGTTTCTGGTTCACCATTCAGGAAGAGAAAAATAGCTTCATCAAGTAGAGCTATTGTGAAGTGAGAATCTTTTTCCACTCGTGCGTTAATAGTTTCTTTGAAATCTCTAGTAAGTGCCATAATAACTACCTTTTCTCTTTATTCTTGTTGTCAGTCTCTTGATTTATCGTAAGTTCTTTTTTTCGCTTTTTGTACTCTTGGTACAATTCTTTAGCACGACTAATATCAGATTGCTGATTTTTCTTTGTCCCTCCACCAAATAATACTATAAATTGCTTACCATCCTGAGCCAGATAAATCCGATATCCTGGACCCCAATCAATTTTATATTCACCAATTCCCTCAAACCATTTAACATTTGATGTATTACCTAACTCCAAACGAAACTTAGCAACAGTAACCTTCGCAGCAGCTTGAGCATCCAATTTATCAAACCATTCTTGATAAGGACTGGAACCATCTTCTTTAAGATATTCTTCAACTTTCATAACAGAGACAGTCTTATAGTAACTTATATGTTACCATGCGTCAAGCAGTATTATTCTAAATAAACCTAAAATTACAATATAGGTTTTTCAAACAGTAGCACAGCCAAGATAAAATCCATAATAAAAATTGCCACCCAAGTAGTAACAACTGCTGTTGTGGCTGACTCTCCCACTTCCTTTGCACCTCCTTGAGTTGTCAGTCCCCAATTACAGCCATTAACAGAAACTATAGCCCCAAAAATTAACCCTTTAAGTAAAATAATAAAAATATCTGATGGTAATAAAAACGCTCTCACCGATTCTAAAAATGTTTCGGGAACAACTTGATAAAATTGTGCAGCCGCAAAAGCCCCGCCAATTATACCTGTGACTACAGCAAAAATCATCATTACAGGCATCATTAAACAGCAAGCAATGACTCTAGGTAAAACTAGATAATCAATCGGATCTGTTCTGAGCATATATAAAGCGTCAATCTGCTCCGTCACCCGCATTGCCCCTAATTCCGCAGCAAAGGCTGAACCAACTTGTCCAGCGATAATACTAGCAGTAAGAATCGGCGCTAGTTCTCGACAAAATGCTAAAGCAAATGCACCTCCAACACTATCTACAGCCCCAAATCTCACTAATTCCCTAGCGGTTTGAATAGTGAAAATCATCCCCGCAAAACCGTTAACTAGCAAGACTGGAGAAATAGAAGCCGGGCCTGCCGTTACCATATGTTCTAATATTTTGCGATAGTAGGTTTTTCCGCGCAGGAAATGCAATAGAATTTGACCGAACAACAGAAATGATGACAAACAGCGAATTATCCAAGATTGTTCTAAATTTCTTTTTGGTTGCAAGCAGTTTACGGCCACTAATTGAATTTTGGTACTTGGAAAGTATGACAACTTAACCTTAGATAAACAAAGTATTCCAGTCACTAATTGCATTTCTTTGAGCAGTTAATAATTGCTGGATACCTTGTTCAGAAAAATCTAGCATTTGATTTAATTGTTCACGGTTAAAACTACCTGCTTCGGCTGTTCCCTGAACTTCAATAATTCCCATTTTATGATTCATGACTACGTTAAAATCCACATCTGCGGCTACATCTTCAACATAGTTAAGATCCAAAAATGGTTCACCCTCCAACAAGCCTACAGAAACTGCTGCTATTTGTCCACATAAAGGCGATCGCTCTAAAACTCCCTGCTGCAATAATTGAGAAATAGCATGAGCCAAAGCCACAAACCCCCCTGTAATTGCCATTGTCCTCGTTCCTGCGTCCGCTTGTAAGACATCTGCATCCACAGTTAGCGTCCGTTCTCCTAAAGCCTCAAAATCCAAGGCAGCCCTTAAACTCCGCCCAATTAAACGCTGAATTTCCTGTGTTCTGCCCGACAATTTCATTAATTCCCGTTCCTGGCGTTTCTGGGTAGCAGAAGGCAACATTCTATATTCAGCCGTCAACCAACCCTTACCACTACCAGTTAAAAATCTCGGTACTCCTTCCGCGACGCTAACAGTACACAGAACTTGAGTATCACCACATTTAGCTAAAACAGAACCAGGTGCAAAGCGGGTGAAATTAGGATAAAAACTATGGGGACGGAGTTCACAGGGGGTTCTCCCGTCAGGACGTTGCCAAGTCATCGAAGTTGCCTCAAAATTTTTGCTTACTGCCTTATACATTAACTCAGGGTGACTGAGGAATGAGTATTTGTAAAAGTCAGATCCCCGACTTCTTCAAGAAGTTGGGGATCTTGTTGTTCACATCTTATTTAAGATTGCTATAGCTTATTTTGGCGTTCTAACGCTTCCAAAGTTGATTCTTTTATCGGAAAATTCAATTTAAATTTATTTTTAGAATCGATCTCAAGATATTTTTCCCAAGCTAATAATGCTTCTTCATCCCGCTCACAGGTTTCTAGTTTTCCAGCTTTTACAGCCCATCCCCAAGCATCATTGGGATAAGATTCGGTGTATGTTTCCATAGCTTTTAATTGTTCTTTATCCGATGAAAACCACATTAGTTGTAAAATTTGTTCTTGTTGTAGGCATTTTTGCAGGAAAAGATTATGAGGATTGAGTTCAATTGCTGTTTCTAAAGCAGAGATTACTTCTACATAGTTCCCAATTGTTTGCAATTTGTTCAGCATCAATGCTTTCCCTTCCCATGACAAAGCATTTTTCGGATCTAGCTTGATGGCTCTTTCGTACATCTTTAGTGCAGTTTTAGGCCAGCGGTTTTCTAATACTCGACCTGCTATTTGAAAGATTGATGCTGGCTTGTAGATTAGATAAACAACAGCAGCAACCAGCAGACATAATGCCATGTACCAACGGTCTAATAAATACAAACCATTCATACTAAAGGCATCAGAAATTCCCAAAGCCAACATGAGAACAACAGGTAAAATAATGACTAAACTACTTATTGAGATAAACGGTAAAACAAAGCAGATAAATAATAGTCCTATCAGAGATGCAATGCCACTGCGATCTTGTAACCTGGATGGTAACCAAACAGAAATAATTCGATAACCATCTAATGGCGGAATTGGCAACAAATTAAACAGCGCAGTCACAAACTGCAAATTAATGAAAGCAGCAATAAAGGTTAAAAACCAGTAAGGAAAGTTCCAGGCAAGGCCAATATGAAATATGGGAACTAATATTAATCCAAATAGTAGACTAGCAATTGGACCGGCTGCGGCTGTAGCACTTGCCCACAAACGATTCCGAATCTGATCAAATTCAATATATACTGCTGCACCAGGTAAAGGTATTCCACCGATTAGCAAGAAGAATGCAGGTAGGATGATAGTAGCTAAAGGATGGATATATAAGCGAGGATTAAAGCTTAAATAGCCTTTGTCTTTGACCGAATGATCGCCACCCCAATAGGCTACAATCGCGTGTGCAAATTCATGACAGCTAATAGCAACAATCCACAACAAACACGCCATTATTGAAATCAGGAGTATTATTCTAGCTGGATAGAACTGTCTGAGTGAATCTCCATTGATGTATCGTGGAATTATTTTACCCTCACGAGTGATGTAAAGATATTCATCCTTATTTCTTTCAGCCTTAGCAATTCCGTAGGGATCAAATCGTTCACAACTTAGAAATTGAGGTTCGATAGCGAATTTACCAGTTTTGTCAATATATCCACACTTGTCGTCTTTGCTAACAACTGCAAGCCCACTGGAAAAGCGATATGGCATTACATCCCTTGGCATAACTCTATCGGGATACTCTTTAAATTTTGTTCTCAAGAAGTCATCGAGATTTGGGTCAAACTCTGGTTTAATTACAACTTTGCCAGTTTTGTCAATAAAACCAATCTTGCCATTAAAAACTATCAAACCACGTTCTTCAAAGAAGCTATCGGCAAAATCGAATTGTGGGCTAATAATAAACTTGCCTGTTTTGTTAATGTAACCCCATTTTTTGTCTACTCGGACGGCTGCTAATCCTTGTGAAAAACTTTGACAACCATCAAATTGTGGTTTGATGACAACTTTTCCTTGTTTATCCTGAAAACCACATTTTGATCCTATTGAATATACAGATGAATCTTCAGATATTGCTACCACAGGATAAACATCACGTTTTTCTTGCCAAGCCCGCCACGGTATTTCAATAATAGCCATTTCTTCCTGAAATTCTTTAGCTAACTGAGGCTGATTGTACGAGCTGCCTACTAGATGACCCGATTTATCCCAATAATAGATTATGGGTATGGGATCACCGATGTTATCTATCAAACTCAAACCTATGCCTTGAAAAAACTGAATTGGGTACTTGTTTACAGGCTGGATAATCCATTTGCCTTCTGGGTTGATCACACCCCATAAATCCCCAACTTTAACAGTTGCTACACCACCAGAAAATTTCTGAACTTCATCAAATTGATATGGAATTACTAATTTTCCATTTTGATTGATAAATCCCCATTTTCCCTTGAGTTTGATAGCTGCCAAACCTTCGGAAAAAGAAGTTGATAATGTATCGTGTTCGTCACGATACTGAGCCATGAGTTTTTTATCTGTTAAGTCTTTTAAAAATTTATCGACCAAATAAGTTGAGATAGGTTCATCACGCTTCCTAGAATTTGATTCATTAACAATTTTGTTCGGCAAGATAATACTCACCTGTCCTTTAAAGTTTACAAAACCCAATTTGTCTTTGACTTTAACAGGTGCAAATCCTTCAGAAAACTTTTCTGCCCTATCAAATTGAGGATAAATAACCAACTCTCCGGTTTGGTTCATATATCCATATCCGTTACCGGAAAAACTGATGGGATATAGGTTTTCAGTTTTTGATATGTGGATGATGGGAAAAGCGATCGCACCTACCAATGCCAGCAATAATATAATCAACAACCAAAACTTTTTCTGAAATCTCATTAGTATATATTCTCCTCAGCATTGTATAGATGTAACAACCAACTTTATCTACTATCTAGTAATATACAATACATTATGTTAGGATGGGTCATTGTAGAAATGTTCAAAGTATTCAGATCCTCGACTTCTTGAAGAAGTCGGGTATCTCATAGCCCATCATAATTAATGGGATGACGTTGCCAAGCCATTGAAATTGCCTCAGAATTTTGACTTACTGCCTTATACCTTAACGGTGATCAGGGAAAAATTGAAAATTATACTTATTATCTATTCCCTAATAAAGTTAAAATATTTTGCTGTACTTGTTCTGGAGACTGATCACCATTAATAGTTAATAACCGCCGCCGCCGATCATAGTATTCTAAAATTGGAATAGTGCGATAGCGAAGCGCTCCGTAGGAATCATAAAATAACTCTATCCGACGTTGGACAATTTCCGGTTGATCGTCAGGGAGTGAACGCCCTAACGAACGATTAACCATGACTACTGCGGAAACTTGTAGATAAATTGCCCAATCGAGATTTTGCCCTAAATCTTCTAACAAAAAATCTAATTCTTCACATTGAAAAGCAGTTCTTGGATAACCTTCTAAAATCCAACCATTATTTAGGGCTTGCTTGAGACGGACTTTAATAAATTCAATCATCATTTCATCTGGAACTAACTCTCCATCTTCCAAATAAGGTTTAGCTTCCATAACTAAACCATTTAATTCACCATAGGCACTATTTTGACTATTTCCAGATATGGCTGCTCGTAAAGTTTCACCGGTAGAAACCAAGGGAACATCAAAAAACTTACCAAGCCTTTGGGCTTGAGTGCTTTTTCCTGCCCCTGAACCCCCTAAAATTACTAATCTCACCACAACTTAACCCTCATATATAAAATTCACTATTTTTGCAGGATATTTTGTTATAGCAATCTTAAATCATTTGTAGAAAAAATATCTCTAAATCAGTGAAAAAGTTAAAACTAAATATCAAGGCGGTTTTACTTATGAATACTGCTGTATGATAACTATATGTTTTGCTATCAGCGAAGATTTGCATTTAATTGTAAGTCATTAAATTTATAGTGAGTTTTTAAACTTTGCCTTATGGTTGCCCAACTAGAAACCCCAGGTCTAAATTCGACTCTCAGCTTACCATATTCCGTAGAAGGACTATTGCAAGTTTTTACTAGTTCCCAGCGGAGCTTTTTTACGAGCGTCATGGCACAAGCGCTGAGAATTGCTGGACAAGGTACACCAGTATTAATAGTCCAATTCCTCAAAGGTGGGATTCGTCAAGGACATGAACGACCTACCCAAATGGGACAACATTTAGATTGGATTCGCTGTGATTTGCCCCGTTGTATTGATAATTCCGATTTGGACGCAGCGGAAAATCAGGCTCTACAACAACTTTGGCAACATACCCAAAAGGTAGTTAATGAAGGTAAGTATTCTTTACTGGTATTAGATGAGTTGAGTTTAGCGATTAATTTCGGTTTAATTCCGGAAACTGAGGTTTTAGAGTTTCTTTCTCACCGTCCTCCTCATGTTGATATTATTCTCACAGGTTCTCAGATGCCAACGTCTCTTTTAGATGTGGCAGATCAAATTACAGAAATTCGTCGCTCTCATCAACCTTAAGTATTAAGATATCCTAGTAACTTGGTTTAAATTATTTGTGAACTTGTGATTAAAAACGACATCTGGATTACCGAAATGGCTCAAAAAGGCATGATTTCGCCTTTTGAGTCGAGTTTAATTCGTAAATTGCAACCTGATTCATCTGTAGCTTGTAAACCTGTGATTAGCTACGGTTTATCTTCTTATGGCTATGATATCCGGCTTTCTGGCGCTGAATTTCGGATTTTTCGCCACATTCCCGGTACTGTTATTGATCCTAAAAACTTTAATCCCCAAAATCTAGAGTCTACTCAATTACATACGGATGAAAGTGGTAGCTATTTCATCTTACCTGCTCATTCCTATGGTTTGGGTGTGGCTTTGGAAAAACTGCAAGTTCCCGAAAATATTACAGTAATTTGTATTGGTAAATGTTTGACAGGAGATGCAAAAATTGTTGATGCAGCTACAGGAGCATATTTACCAATTAAGGAATTTGCAGGTGGACAAACAGCAAGTTATAGCGAAGAAAAAGGGATTATTAAAACTGCTGCTACGGCTGTTATACCACAAGGAGTAAAGCCGATCTATCAAGTAACAACTAAAAAAGGTGCGGTTATTCAAGCTACTTCAAATCATCCTTTTTTGACAGAGACAGGATGGAAACCTTTAGAAGAATTAACTTCGGGAGTTAAAATCGCTACTCCTAAATCTATACCAATATTTGGCAATGGAGATTTAACTATTAATGAAGCAACATTACTAGGTTTAATGATTTCTGAAGGTCAATGTCATACTCCTGGTAATAGTCCAACCTTTACATCTGAGGATGAAGTGCTAGTCAATACTTTAAAAAGCTGTGTTAAAACAGTTCTTGACCAAGAAGTGACTTACAAAGGTAAAGATTTTGGTTATCGTTTAGTTAATCAAGTTGGTAGAGGTGGTGTAGTAACTCATAATAGAGCTAATCTATGGTTACAATCTTATGGTTTGAATGTAGGAGCATTGGGAAAATTTGTTCCTCAACAAGTATTTACAGCACCAAAAGTAGTAGTAGCAGCTTTTCTCCGTGCTTTATTTTCTGGTGATGGTAGTGTTTATTTAGTGGGAGAATCTACAAGAGCAAAACCAACTTTAGCTGTTGAATATTGCTCTATTAGTGAACATCTGATTCGTGACGTTCATCATTTACTATTAAGGTTTGGTATTCCCAGCCAAATTAGAGTTAAAAAGCCAGCAAATGGTCGTAATGCTTATGTTTTGGCTTTTCAATCATCCGAAGCGGTTTTGAAATTCTTTAATGAAATAGGCTTTTTACCTGATTCAATTAAACAAAGAAGATTTGAAGAAAAAATGTATTCTATTCTCTTAGCAACGAAGTCTAGACCACAAGTTCATGATCATATACTTTGGGACGAAATTAAATCTATAGAATGTGCAGGAATGGAAGAAGTTTATGATATTTCTGTCCCTGGCTTAGAAAATTTTGTTGCTAATGACATAATTGTGCATAATTCTACTTATGCTCGTTGTGGTATTATTGCCAACCTTACACCTGCGGAAGCGGCTTGGCGTGGTCATTTAACGTTAGAATTTTCTAATTCTTCCAGTGCTGATTGTCGTATTTATGCTAACGAGGGTGTGGTGCAATTGCTGTTTTTAGAAGGTGAACCATGTGCGGTTAGTTATGAAACTCGACGGGGTAAATATCAAGATCAGTTAGAGATAGTTACAATAGCTAGAGTTTAAATTTGAAACACAAATCATTTTCCTGTTCCCAGCCCAAGATAGATATAATGGTGATTTAAACGGAGATGATATTATGAGTCGCTCCCGAATTATTCAGCCTGGTCAAAGTTATACATTTAGTAAATACTTTGAGTTACCATTTTCTCCAGAAGATATTTTGGCGGAACTTGGTTGTGTTTATCAACGTGAACGGCTAAAATTACCAACGACAGAATCAACACCTCGCTATATTAAAGAATTGCACCGAGTAATTGAACGTAATCTCCAACGGGTCAAATTACTCAGTGAAGATGCTCGTAAACAAGCAATTATAGCACCGATTCTTTTAGAAGTTTGTGAAATTACAGAAACTCAATTGAATATTGAATATCCTATTAGCGTCAGCGACCAATTAAAAGGTAGTTTAGATTATTACATTAATAAAAGTGAGAGTTTATTAGTCATTGAAGCTAAACAAGCAGATTTGAGTAGAGGATTTACACAATTAGCTGTTGAATTGATTGCTCTTGACCAATGGATAAACTCAGAAAAACCTATGCTTTATGGAGCAGTAACTACTGGTGAAGATTGGCGATTTGCTATCTATAAACGTCAGGAAAAAGAAATAATTGAAGATATAAAATTATATCGAGTTCCTGAAGAATTAACTGAATTAGTGAAAATCCTAGTTGCTATAGTTAGCAATTAGTAAAAGTATATTCTCTTGTGCTACCTACAGTGATATTTTTCGCACGACTTACTTATTTGCAGTAATTCCTGTTGAACCAAAACCACCAGTTCCTCTAGATGTATCACTTAAGTTATCAACTTCTTCAATTTCAACACGAATTACTGGTGCAATAACCATCTGAGCAATTTTCATTCCTTTTGATATTTTAAAAGGTTTTTTTCCATGATTTATTAAAATTACACCTATTTCTCCTCTATAACCTTCATCTATCGTACCTGGAGTATTCAAAACTGTAATTTGGTGCTTAAGAGCTAAACCACTTCTAGGACGAATTTGAGCTTCGGTTCCTGGGGGTAGTTCTATTGATATACCTGTGTGAATTAATTTGCTTTCTCCAGCAGGAAGTTCTAGTTCTTCTATAGATATTAAGTCTAGTCCTGCATCATGTGGATGTTCATATTTGGGGATAATAGCTAAATCAGCCAGTTTTAATACTTTTAGATTTTTCATTTATACTACCTTTTATGTATTTATTACCTTGATAAACTTCTCATATTCTTCGTTCTAGATCAACAGTTAACAGGGCTACAAATGATGCAGAGAGTATAGTGATAACTGTGTTTATACTAGACGTAGTTGCTTGATACCAACTTTGTTGTTCTAGCTTTTTTTGATTGCTTTGAAGATGCCAAGATGATACTACCAAAATAATCAATAACCCAACAAAAGTAACATATAGCTGTTTTGAAAAGATTTTTTTATTTTTGTTTTCACTGTCTGTTTTAGTTTGAGTAGCTTTTATTTCACGTTCACCTTTGATAATCTTATAATCTTCACATTCCTCTAGTTTGGAAAAGAGCAATTCTCGATCACTCATGTACGGTTTGTCAAGAGCATTCTTCTCATCTGTGCTAAGTATTATACCTAATTCACCCAGTATTTCTGTTCTACCATGTTTGTTGCCATGTTGATCTTTACTTGACTCTGAAGAAAGATATTGAAAAACTAGAGTTACAAAGGGGGTTTGTTCTGGAATTAATTCAATTTTAACAGCGCTATGATTATGTACTGCAATCAGAGAAGGTCCAATGTAATTAGGATCAAGAGTAGTACCAATATGACCAGTACCATGTGATACTTGAGTAACCCTAGAATGGTAAGTTCCCGTTATTTTTTTTGATACCCAAATACTTTCATTAGTTTCTATTAAAGCAGTGTCTCCTGGATCAATAATAATTTTTTTCTCTTGACTGTTATAAATTCTTTGTCTAGTTTTAAGACTCCAAGCAAATTCACTAGCTGTTAAGTTGTAATTTGCACCTTTAAGATTACCCTTATTATAAGGATATATATAAATATTAATACCTAATTCTCGCTTGATATCCTGATCACTTAATGTACTCATAATGTACTGATTGGTATGTAACTCTACTACTCTATCATGGAAATAATCCTACTAGTAAACAGTGGCGTAAATATATCCACCTTTTATAAGGATTTCAAATCACAGATTTTTTACTAACTTTAATAGTGGGTTTACTTACGCCGTATCTTACTAGTATAAATATTGACTATAGCTTTAGTTTAACTAAATTTTTATCCTGTTCATAAATAAACTGTTCTTTCATTAACAAAACCATTTCGGCTTTTTGCAATTCTACACCTAAGTACATTGCATGAGAAACTTGTAAACCAGGACAATCTGTGAATATTTGCTGGGAAAGTTTATCTGCAGATTTACCGGAATAACAATTAACTACCTCTCCAGAACCAGGAGTTGTATGTTCGACAATAATTTGATTATCCTGGATAGTAATAATAAAACTACCAGCAGGATCAAAATAGTCTTTTTGCTGAGATATTTTAGAATATTGAGACGAAATGACATTGGCGACATTTTCAAAACAATCATCATAAATATGTGCGCTTTGACTCATGGTAATTAATGCCCCCATTTTTAATTTATGAGCAGTTTTTTTAACTAAAGAATTGTAAATATATTTTTGTAAAGCCCTTAATCCCATCGCATTGGCTGGCCAAGCTGAAAACATATCATTACTTCTGAATGTCGCTGTTAAAGAGAGTTCATTATCAACTATTCTCACCCAAATATGATTAAGACAAGGTGGATTGTCATTGTCATCTTGACTAGCATCCCATAAGGACATCACAGCCCTTGCGGAATCAATATCATTGGCTAGTTTGTCAATTACCTGTTCAATTTGATCTCGTCCAAACCAAGAACGTAACCGTTGTCCATAGGTGTATTTTACTCCTTCTCGATTAGGTGCATCATCTAAAATTTGCGAAATATATTCTTCTAAGAAACTTCTATCAATTGGTAAATAATTGGGTTCAGGAAAATAGAAATCTTCCGGTTCTTCGGTGACAACTGCCATTAAATCTATCAATTCTTGCCATTTACCATCATAACCAGTTGGTCTAATTGTGCCAGTGGTTTTAATTCTGTGAATGATTTTTACCCAAGTTTCCGCGATGGTTTTGCCTTCAATTCTGTGTCCATAGCGTGTTCCTGGTAAAACGGTTGGTTCAATTGTAGTCATGGGAAATTCTACAGGCATTCCCCAAGGTGCTACTATTTCCTTTTGGGCGTAATATTGAATTTTTTCGACAGCATCAGAAATTGATGTAGCGTCTTGAATTTCTACAGAACGCCGTAATTTTTCCAAAGCATTGATATCAATATCAATATCAATATAACCAGGAATTTGAGAACGAATTACCCAAGATTTTCGCCCCGCATCACTAATATTTTCTTCCACACCATGACGGAAAAAATCGCCTAAACATTGACAAGCACCGGCGTTTTTATCTTCTTTGGTAGCGTTGAGAATAACTAAATAGTGAACGTGGGGATTTAGTAACAAATTGCGAATTAGTAAGTTGATACCCCTGGTAGGTGAGTATAACTGCCCAATTACAGCATATTCGTTTGATTGTAGATGTTTAGCTACAGCTTGCTTCACCATCCACCCTGTAATCACTGCGGTTTGACCGCTACCATAAATCAACTGGTTTGGTTTGTGCTGGGCTGTGTAATAAAATTGGGTTAGTTGGCTACTCACTTGATTTACCAAATTTTTAGATAGCAATCTTTGATTATTTAGGATACAATGATTGATCGGGATTAATCACAAATTATCAAAAAAAGTCTTGAGTACATAATTTGTGTGATAATAATAACCTGAATTATGAATTGATAACGGTGTAATTAGGCATGGATTATCGGGATGCAGGCGTTGACGTTGAAGCGGGTAGAGCTTTTGTAGATCAAATTCGCAATTTGGTTCACAGCACCTTTAGAAAAGAGGTTTTGGGGGGACTGGGTGGCTTTGGTGGTTGCTTTCAACTCCCCACAGGTTACAAAGAACCGGTTTTGGTTTCGGGGACAGATGGTGTGGGGACAAAGCTGAAAATAGCTCAAATTCTCAATCGTCATGATACTGTGGGCATAGATTTGGTGGGGATGTGCGTTAATGATGTGTTGACATCGGGTGCAGAACCGCTGTTTTTTCTAGATTATGTGGCTACAGGTAAGTTAGATAAGGAACAATTAACTCAGGTGGTAGCAGGAATCGCTACCGGTTGTAAATTAGCTGGTTCGGCTTTATTGGGGGGAGAAACGGCGGAAATGCCCGGTTTTTACCAAGTTGGTGAATACGATTTGGCGGGTTTTTGCGTGGGAATTGTGGAAAAGAGCCGAATGCTAGATGGTTCTCAGGTGCAGGTGGGTGACGTAGCTATCGGTTTAGCTAGTTCAGGTATCCATAGTAATGGGTTGAGTTTAGTCAGAAAAATTGTCAGTGATGGTGGTTTTGCTTGGACTGATACCCCAGATTTATTAAATGGTGCATCTATTGGGGAAACTTGTCTCACGCCTACACGCATTTATGTAAAATCTGTTTTAGCTGCGTTGCAATCAGATTTAGAAATTCATGGCATGGCTCACATTACTGGTGGCGGTTTACCAGAAAATTTACCAAGATGTTTAAGTAAGGGTCAAGGGATTAAAATGATCCCTGATAGTTGGACTATTCCTCCTGTCTTTCATTGGTTAGCTGCGGCTGGTTCTGTGGGTGCTGAGGCTATGTATAATACATTTAATATGGGTATTGGCTTTGTGTTATTAGTTCCACCCCAGCAAGCAGAACAGGTAATGACTCATTTTCAATCTCAGGATATCTCCGCTAATATAATTGGTGAAGTTGTCACTGGAGCAGGTGAATTAGTCGGTTTGTTGTAACAATGGTGGTATACAGATAGAACCTATACGCAAAATTCATATTTTCTTGATGGAAGTAATTAAAAATACTCATCGCCATCAGCGTTAATATTTGCTAACGTAGTCTTAACATATTGCAAAAATCAATTGGTGCAGTTGAGGAAGTATCTGTATTTACTGGTTAGTGGTATTGGTTATATCTCATTTATAAGTGTGGCGTGTTGGTGTTTTGAGAAAAATGTAATTTTCGTGTAGAGGGGTTATGGTTATAAATTTTGCCCGGACTACTGTTTCTAAGGAACTACTAAAGCAAGTATTCCAACGCATTGATGCACAAAGTTGTCCCCAGTTATTTAATTTTCATATGCACACGGTTCACTCGGATGGCAAACTAGAACCGGGTGATTTGATGAGTCAAGCGATCGCAATTGGCTTAAAAGGTCTAGCTATCACTGATCATCACAGTATCAGTGGCTACCAAGCAGCCCTGGCTTGGTTGGAAGATTGGAAGTGGAGTAATTCTGATGCTCATGTTCCATATTTGTGGAGTGGTGCAGAAATTAATGCCAATCTGCTGGATAATGAAGTTCACATTCTGGCTTATGCTTTTGAGTCAGAACATCCCAGTATGAAGCCATACTTACAAAAAATTCCTAGTGTCGGCAAGGCTTATCAAGCAGTTAACGTGATTACAGCTATTCACGAAGCGGGAGGACTAGCGGTACTTGCTCACCCAGCCCGGTATAGGCGATCGCATTTTGACCTCATTCCTGCGGCTGCGGGTGATGGTATTGATGGTGTTGAGACTTTCTACGCTTACAATAACCCTAAACCCTGGAAACCTAGTGTGGTGGAAACTGAGGAAGTTCAACAATTAGCGGAAAAATTCGATTTATTTAGCACCTGTGGTACTGATTCGCACGGCTTGAATTTGCTGCATAGGTTGTAAATCTGTATTTACCTCTTTTAAACTCCTGGTTTACTAACCAGGGGAAGTAGGAGTAGGGGGAGTAGGGGAGTAGGGGAGTAGGGGAGTAGGGGGAGTAGGGGGAGTGAAAAAGAATTTTTCCCATGACCAATGACCAATGACCAATGACCAATGACCAATGACCAATGACCAATGACCAATGACCAATGACCAATGACCAATGACCAATGACCAATGACCAATGACCAATGACCAATGACAACTGACCAATGACCAATGACCAATGACCAATGACCAATGACCAATGACCAATGACAACTGACCAATGACCAATGACCAATGACCAATGACCAATGACCAATGACCAATGACCAATGACCAATGACCAATGACCAATGACCAATGACCAATGACCAATGACAACTGACAACTGACCAATGACCAATGACCAATGACCAATGACCAATGACAACTGACAACTGACCAATGACAACTGACCAATGACCAATGACCAATGACAACTGACAACTGACCAATGACTAAAGAACTATTAAAACAAGTAAGAGTAATTGATCCTGTGCAGAAAACTGACACAGTAACAGATGTATTAATTATTGATGGTTATATTCAAGAGATCGTCCCACAAATTACAGATTTTAGTGCTGATACTTCTATTCGTGATTGTCAAGGCTTAATTCTTGGGGCTGGATTAGTTGATTTATATAGTCATTCAGGCGAACCTGGATTTGAAGAACGAGAAACTTTAAGTTCTTTATTACAAGCTGCCGCTGCTGGTGGTTTTACTAGAATTGGTGTTTTACCAGATACATCACCACCCATTGATAAACCTGCTTTAGTGACACATTTACAGCAACAGCGAGATCGGGAAAAACCTTGTCCTCATTTGCACATCTGGGGGGCAATTACCTTAGATTTAGCAGGTAAACAATTAACAGAGGTAGCAGATTTAGCCGCAGCAGGGGTTGTGGGTTTTACTGATGCTAAACCTTGGGACAATTTGGGGATAGTCAGACGGGTTTTGGAGTATCTGCAACCCTTTGGCAAACCGGTGGCTTTTTGGCCATGCGATCGCCATTTAGCCGCTAATGGTAGGATGCGAGAAGGTGCGGAAGCCTTGCGAATAGGTTTACCCCCGATTCCAGCTAGTGCGGAAACAACGGCTATTGCCGCATTATTAGAATTAGTTGCGGATATTGGTACACCAGTCCACATTATGCGTGTTTCCACTGCTCGCAGTGTCGAATTAATTGCTCAAGCCAAAGCTCAAGGTGTGCCTGTTACCGCTAGTACCACATGGATGCACGTTTTACTAGATACAACAGCTATTAGAAGTTATCACACATCCTTGCATTTAGATCCGCCCTTGGGAAATCATCAAGATATGCTATGCTTGCGGGAAGCGGTAAGAACAGGGGTAATAGATGCGATCGCTATTGATCACGCACCTTATACTTATGAGGAGAAAGTTCAAGCCTTTGCCGAATCACCGCCGGGGGCAATTGGTTTAGAATTAGCATTACCCCTACTTTGGCAAAATCTCGTAGCGACTGGGGAATTTACAGCTTTGGAATTATGGCGCGTTTTGAGTCATCAACCTGCGGCTTGTTTACAACAAGAAGTTAAAGCTATTCAACCTGGTGAAAAAGCCGAGTTAACTTTATTTAATCCTCTGCAAATTTGGCAGGTAAATAAGGCAAATCTTCAGACACTTGCTTATAATACTCCTTGGTTTGGTCAAGAACTTACAGGTCGGGTTGTGCAAGTTTGGTGTAATACTAAATTGTAAGATTTTAAGATTATTTGAACGCAGATGAACGCGGATAAACACAGATAAATATGAATGATGATTATTCTGGGCAGCTTTACATAAAGTTGGTATAATCTTATTTAGTATATCAGAACTATATTAATATTCCATGTCTGATCTAATTTTGTTTTGGCATCGTCGAGATTTACGCATTTCTGATCATACGGGACTAGCTGCGGCTAGAGAAAAAAGTGCGAAGATTGTGGGTGTATTTTGTCTAGATCCCCAAATTCTCGAAGGTGATGATATTGCCCCCGCTAGGGTAAAATATATGATTGGCTGTTTGCAATCTCTTCAGGAAAGATATCAGCAAGCGGGTAGTCAATTATTAATTTTACAAAATGATCCTGTTATTGCAATTCCCAAATTAGCAGCAGCATTAAAAGCTAAAGCTGTATTTTGGAATTGGGATGTTGAACCTTATTCCCAAATAAGAGATTTAGCAGTAAGTGAGGCTTTGAAAGTTGAAGGAATTGAATTTCTTAACTATAATTGGGATCAATTATTGCACTCTCCAACGGAAATTTTTAGCGGTACAAAAACTCCCTATACTGTTTATACTCCTTTCTGGAAAAATTGGATTACTAAATCTAAAGCTAAACCTGTTAAAACTTTAGCAGATCTAGAGAATTTAACAGCTAAAGAAGAAGAAATTGCTCAACAAGAGGGAACAATTAATTTACCTGCTGCTGAAGATTTAGGTTTTATTTGGGATGCAGAATTAATAATTTCTCCCGGAGAATTGGCAGCACAAGAAAAATTAGATAATTTTGCAAAATCTGCTATTAATGGATATCAAGAACAGCGGAATTTTCCCGCAATTCATGGTACATCTCAATTAAGTGCAGCTTTGAAGTTTGGTGTTATTGGTATTAGAACTATTTGGCAAACTACTATAGAAGCCTTAGCAAATAGTAATAGTGAAGAAGTAAATGCCAGTATCCAAACATGGCAAAAAGAATTAGCATGGCGGGAATTTTTTCAACACGCTATGTACCATTTTCCAGCCTTAGCTAACGGTGCATATAGGGATACTTTTAAAACCTTCCCTTGGCAAAATAATGAAACATATTTTCAGGCTTGGTGTGAGGGCAAAACAGGTTATCCTATAGTTGACGCGGCTATGCGGCAATTAAATGAAACAGGCTGGATGCACAATAGATGTAGAATGATTGTTGCCAGTTTCTTGACTAAAGACTTAATTATTAATCCCCAATGGGGAGAAAAATATTTTATGCAGAAACTCATTGATGGTGATTTATCTGCTAATAATGGAGGTTGGCAATGGAGTGCTTCTAGTGGTATGGACCCCCAACCATTACGCATTTTTAATCCAGCTAGTCAAACCCAAAAATTTGATGCAGAAGCAGAGTATATTCGGCAATGGATACCAGAATTGCGTTATGTAGATCCAGAATATTTGGTAACTGGGAAAATTCCCCCGTTAGATTATTATGGAACAAATTATCCGCAACCAATTGTTGATCATAAACAACAGCAAGCTTTATTTAAGCAGTTATATCAGCAACAAAAAGCTGTTAGTTAATTAACAAGTAGTCTCTCAAAGACATTTTAACGGTTAATGGTTCTATTCCTGCTCACCCTGCTTGCCTTCATCCGTCATTTTTGGATTGACAGACTACTAGGAGAAGTTGGAGTAATAATTATTCCCTATTCAATTTTGAAGTTAACGGCTAAACGAGTATAAATCCCTTGAGGATCATTCATTGTTTGTAAAGTTTTTATTTCCTGTTGTAATTTTCCCAATTCATTTATGAGTGGGTTGGAATTTTTAGTTTGGGTTTTTTCTATTCCTAGTTTGGCTTTTGTTTCATCTAATTTTTTACCAAATAAGCGTTCTGGAAATGTACTAACTCTGGGATATTCTTGTATTTCCCAATCAGTTCCTAATTTTGCTTGTTTAGCTGCATATTCAATGGCTACATTTAAACCACCAATTTCATCAACTAGACCGATTTGTTTGGCTGCTGTTCCTGACCAAACTCTTCCTTGGGCGATTTCTGCTACTTTTGCAGTTGGGATTTTCCGTCCTTGGGAAACTTTCTCCAAGAATAGGTTATAAATGCGGTTAACACTGCGTTGATAAACTGCTAATTCTTGAGGTGATTTAGGACGGGAAATGGTTTGTTGATCTGCATATTGAGCCGTTTTAACTGTATCCCAAGTTATGCCATTATTATTGCCCAATTTTTGACCATTAAATAATACGCCAAAAACACCAATAGAACCTGTAATTGTGTTAGCTTGGGCAAAAATGCGGTTGGAATCACTAGCAATCCAATAACCACCGGAAGCAGCCACATCTCCCATGGAAACGATGACGGGTTTAATTTGACGAGTTAATTTGATTTCTCGCTGCATGATTTCGGCTGCGGTAGCACTACCACCAGGGCTATTAATTCTTAAAACTACTGCTTTTATTTGATTATTTTGCCTAATTTTTGAGAATATTTTTGCAAAGTTATCACCGCCAATTTGTCCTTCGTCACCGCTACCGTTGACTATTTCTCCTTCTGCATAAACAATGGCAATTTTATGATCTGAATCTAAGGATTTTCCAGGAACTTCTGCATAATTACTCAAGCTGATTTTTGTGAATGTTTTATCTTTTTCACTGTTACCAGTTAATTTTTTCAAATCAGTAAATACTTTATCTTCGTAAGCAATTGTATCTACTAAACCATTAGATTTAGCTGCTGTGGGTTCTAAAATTGGTTGACTATTAGCGATCGCTTGCAATTTTTGGGGTAGAATGTTTCTACTTGTACCCACAGATTTCCGCCACTCTCCCCACACATCATCTAACAATTTCTGCGTTTGTTCTCGGTTCTCTGGGCTGAGTTTATTGAGGATTAACGGTTCTACTGCACCCTTAAATTTACCCACCCGCACAATCTGCACCCCAACACCGTATTTTTCAAATGCCCCCGCTAAGAACATTGGTTGTGAACTTAAACCGTTGATTTCCATTGCTCCCATAGGATTAACTATAACTTGATTGGCTACAGAACTTAGATAATATTCTTTTTCACTCCAATCTGTACTATAAGCAATTATTTTTTTACCAGTTTTACGGAATTTTTCTAATGCTTGACGGATTTCTTTCAAGGAAGCATAACCAACTGCACTATTAGCATTATTTCCATCTATATAAATACCCACAATATTTTGATCACGTCCGGCTTTATCTAATGTTTCCACAACTTTCCGCAATGTGATGTTATTTTCTTCAACACCGCTAAAAGTTTTTTGCAATAATTGACTGGAATTAGGTTCACTATCGGTGATATTCATAGACAAGTCGAAAACTAAAACTGACTTATCTTTCACTGTTGGGGTTGAACTTTGAGAACTAGCAACCGCAATTAATATTAATAAGAATCCCACTGTACTGACTCCAGAGAAAACTGTCAGTCCTAGTAAACTGCCAATTAAACTTGCTAAGGTTTGTTTAAGAAAATTATTCATTGGTTATTTATAGCGGTTATCAGTTGTTAGTAGGGGCGAAGCATTTGGAAGATAAATTATCGCTCATTGCCAAAAATAGTTCTCCAAATGCTTCGCCCGTACAGTTGTTAGTTGTCAATTATTAACTGTAAATTTTGAGATTGTTTTAATTTATACAGATTGGTGTTAGCAGTGCAAAATAAGACAGTGGTGATTTCGGCAATTAATACCTCTGTCAATTCTACTACAGCCGCTTCCGATACTGCTGCTGCTTTGAGAAAGGGCATTGCTAAACCAGCAATATCAGCCCCTAAAGCGATCGCTTTAGCCACATCTAAACCATTGCGTAAGCCCCCAGATGCAATTAAGGGAACATCGGGATCATGCTCCCGAATACTGGCAATACAATCGGCTGTGGGTATCCCCCAGTCCCCAAATGTTTGCCCCAAACGCCGCTGTAAGACAGTTTCTGCCCGTTCACTTTCCACCATTGCCCAAGACGTACCACCAGCACCAGCCACATCAATAGCTTGCACTCCCACAGCTATCAGTTTTTCTGCCATAGTTGCAGAAATTCCATTACCTACTTCTTTGGCAATTACGGGAACTGGTAAGTTGTTGCACAGGTTAGATATTTTATCAAGTAATCCATGAAAATTAGTATCACCCCTGGGTTGAATGAATTCCTGCAAAGGGTTAATATGTAGAATCAAAGCATCGGCTTCCACCAGATCAATAATTCGCAAACATTCATCAATACCATAATCATAATTAAGCTGTACCGCGCCTAAATTAGCAAAGAGGAGAATATCCGGCGCATATTTACGAACAGCAAAGGTATTTGCAACTTGGGGTTTTTCCACTGCCACTCTTACAGATCCTACACCCATTGCTAATTTGTATTCTTGGGCAACTTCGGCTAGACGACGGTTAATAATTCCCGCTGGTTCTGTACCTCCCGTCATGGAGGAAATTAACAAAGGTGCATGGAGATGTTTTCCCAAAAATGTCGTACTCACATCAATATCCTTACCATCAATTTCTGGTAAACAAGTATGGGTAAAGCGATATTTTTCTAACCCAGTGGTAATTACTGGAGATTGGACATTATCTTCTAAACAGATGCGGATATGATCTGCTTTGCGATTTTGGGTTTGGGCTGAGGTGTTAATAGGAGGGTTCACGGCTTATATATGAAATCATGTTAATATCTATTGTTGCAAATATTTTTCATATCCAAGCTGATCTAGTGTAGCTTGCTTTTCCATGACCATATTACAAAGACTTTGGCGATAAACTTGCACTTTTTCGAGTAATTCTGGTTGGTGAGTAGCAAGAATTTGTACAGCTAAAAGTCCAGCATTTTTAGAATTCCCAATAGCGACGGTGGCAACAGGTATTCCTGCTGGCATTTGCACTATAGAATATAAAGAATCCACACCTTGTAAATTTCGAGTAGCGACGGGAACACCAATAACAGGTAAAGGAGTTAAAGATGCTACCATACCAGGAAGATGTGCCGCACCACCTGCACCAGCAATAATTACCTTGATACCGCGTTGATGTGCAGTTTTAGCATATTCAAACATTCGTTCTGGGGTACGATGGGCAGAGACAATGGCAACTTCAACTACAATACCAAATTCTTCGCAAATAGCGATCGCATCCTTCATTGTAGGCAAATCGGAATCACTACCCATGATAATACCAACTTCGAGACTCATATAATTTAGGGACTGGGGATTGGGGACTGGGAACAACTGACCACTGTACGGGCGAAGCATTTGGAGAACTATTTTTGGCAATGACCGATAATTTATCTTCCAAATGCTTCGCCCCTACTGACCACTGACCACTGACAACGAACAACTGACAAAAATACCATGCTGGCAAATGTAGATATTATCAACGCAAAAGTCCCCGGTTATCAAGATTTACAAAGAATCTTAGTTAACCAAGCAGGCATAATTGAGCAAATTATGTCTATGAATACAGCATGGGAAAAAGTTGTACGACAAGACTTACAAGTTTTAGATGTGGCTGGAGACTGGATTTCTTTAGGTGGTGTGGATTTACAAATTAATGGTGGACTGGGTTTGGCCTTTCCAGAATTAACAGTAGAAAATTCCTCTATGCTGCCAAAAATCTCTTCATTTCTTTGGGAAGCAGGAGTTGACGGTTATTTACCAACCTTAGTGACCACCTCTATCGAAAATATTCAGCGATCGCTTGCCATTCTCGCCAATTATACCCCCAATTCTCCAACCTCCGCAGAAATTCTCGGAGTCCACCTCGAAGGACCATTTTTAAACTACTACAAACGCGGTGCACATCCAGCCGAGTATCTTCTTCCCCTCACCATAGACCAAATTAAACGTGTATTGGGAGATTATGCCCATATCGTCAAACTCATCACCCTCGCACCAGAATTAGACACCACCGGGAAAGTCATCCCATATTTGCGTTCTTTGGGAATCACCGTTAGCTTAGGACATTCTCAAGCCACCGCAGCGGAAGCCCAACAAGCCTTTACTCAAGGTGCTACAATGATAACTCATGCCTTCAACGCCATGCCACCCCTACACCACCGCGAACCAGGGCTATTAGGCGCAGCAATGAACAATCCTGATGTGTTCTGTGCTTTTATTGCCGATGGTCAGCACGTTGCCCCGATGATCTTAAAAATTCTTCTGCGTGCCAGTGAAAGATTATTCATTGTCAGTGATGCCCTTGCACCATTAGGATTACCTGACGGCATCTATCCTTGGGATACCCGACAAATAGAAATTATCAACGGTACAGCCAGATTACAAGATGGGACATTAACGGGAACAACCCTACCATTATTAGTGGGAGTGCAAAATCTGGTCAAATGGGGAATTTGTGACGTAGAAACCGCCATTAGCCTCGCTACGGACGCACCTAGACAAGCTATTAATTTACCAACATTCGCCGCTAATCAGTCCGCTCATTTATTACGCTGGAACTGGGATCAAATTGGCAAAGAACTCTCTTGGAAACGGTTAACTGCCTGATATTCGGGCGTGAACATACCAGAATTTATAGGATTTGAGGATTTTCAGGACGCAACAATTATAAGGAGAATGCCGAAAACCCTTGAAGGTGCGTCCGACTCAGTGTCAAAGATTTCTAGTGATAACCGCTCATTTTCTCCCCGTCTGGAGTGCCTTTGTGTGAGGTAATTATTTCTAAACACTCGACAATCGAAGCTCTTTTTCTCATTGCTGTCACCAAAGCTTGATAACTATCCCAATTTTCCTGAATCAGATTTTTAGATTGAAGAAGATGAAACCGTTGTTTTTGCTGATAACCTGCTGCCGAAAACCCGATAACTTGCAAAAATTCATTTAACTTAATTTTATCATCATTGCCACCTTCAGCCGACTTAAAAACCAAAGTTTCCGCCGCAATTCCCGCCATCCAAATAGTACAATAACGGTCTAACATTTGAGCAGTAATTTGACCTGTTTCTATTTGCGCTGTTAACTCGCTATCTTCTAAAGTTATTCCCCCTTGTCCTGGTTGTCCTTTTTTCCAAGCTTCCCACGCGCTGAGAGTGTAGCTAGTCACCGGAATTCCTAACAGGTAAGCCACGAGAAAATGACCTGCTTCATGATGTAAAATGCGTTCTTTATATTCTGGAGAAAATCGCGCCATTAAATCTAATACTATCGTTCCTCCCTTTCCTTGAAAGCTGAAATTATCTAAAGTTGCAATTCCTAAAAATGTCACAGTAGCTAAAGCTGGTATCGTTGGGGAAAGATGTATTAATGGTCCTAATAGGCTGGAAAAAGTCATGAGAAAGACGAATATAGCAACGAGATTTATGGCAGTTTGGCTCATGGGAAGTTTTTTAAAGAGGTTGTTTAAATATCATAGAATATAGATCCCCGACTTCTTAAAGAAGTCGGGGATCTGAACATCTTGAATATTGCTATAATAAAATTGTACCATATTCCGTAAAACCATCTAAAAATCATGCAATCTCCATTAAATATTCTCACCGTTGAAGAATACCTAGACGCTGAAAAATCTAGCGATATTCGCCATGAATATGTGGCCGGACAAGTTTTTGCAATGGCGGGTGCAAGCGAAGAACATAACCTGATAGCTGGTAATATTTACGCTATACTACGTCCTCATCTTCGCGGGAGTTCCTGTCGTGCTTTCGTGTCAGATATGAAAGTAAAAGTTAAAATCAGAAATGCTAATATATTCTACTATCCTGATATTATTGTTACTTGTGATCCTGAAGATAAGGAAAGATACTTTAAAACTCGTCCTAATTTGATTATAGAAGTTTTATCTAATTCCACAGCAACAATAGACAAACGTGAAAAACGCATTAATTATCAAACCATAGATAGTTTAAAGGAATATGTTCTAATTTACCAAAATCAAATAAAAGTAGAAGTTTATCGTCAAGATAATCAAGGAAATTGGTCAACTGAAGTATTAGGAAAAGATGATAAATTGCGGTTAGAATCAGTAAATTTAACCTTGACAATGGCAGATATTTATGAAGATGTGTTAAAACAACTAAATGTCAAAAATTAAAAAATATTAAAAATATTTATAAAAACTGGATTTTCGACTAAATTTATTTATCCTTCGGAAGAAAAATAACCTTTATGCAGCCATTTCTACCTCAAAATGACCCGAACCCGGCACAACGCCAATCTTCTCTAGAGAAAGGACGCAAAGAGTATCAATTCATGTATGATTTTTTGCCGCCTATGGCAATGATCAAAAGCGTACCTCCCGCAGAGAATTTTTCTACTAAGTATATTGCTGAACGGACATTAGAGGCAGCAGAACTTCCTCTAAATATGATGGCTGTTAAAACTCATGCTATGTGGGATCCTTTAGATCAATTGCAAGATTATGAAGACTTTTTCCCAGTTTTGCAAAAACCTAATGTGATGAAAACCTATGAAACCGATGATTCCTTCGCGGAACAACGGCTTTGTGGGGTAAATCCGATGGTTTTACGTCAAATTAAGCAAATGCCAGCTAACTTTGCCTTTACCATTGAAGAATTACAGGATAAGTTTGGCAATTCTATTAATTTAATCGAAAGATTGGCCACAGGAAATCTATATGTCGCTGATTATAGATCCTTGGCGTTCGTTCAAGGTGGCACTTATGCCAAAGGAAAAAAGTACCTACCAGCACCTCTGGCCTTTTTCTGTTGGCGCAGTTCGGGCTTTCAAGATCGAGGCCAATTAGTCCCTGTAGCCATTCAAATCAATCCCAAAGCAGGTAAAGCCAGCCCCTTGCTAACTCCTTTTGATGACCCTTTAACCTGGTTTTATGCTAAGTCCTGTGTGCAAATTGCTGATGCTAATCATCATGAAATGAGCAGCCATTTATGCCGGACTCACCTGGTAATGGAACCCTTTGCTGTTGTCACCCCGCGTCAACTGGCTGAAAATCATCCTCTGAGAATATTACTCAGACCCCATTTCCGGTTTATGTTGGCTAATAATGATTTAGCTCGCAAACGTCTGGTTAGTAGGGGCGGTTTTGTGGATGAATTATTAGCAGGAACTCTGCAAGAATCATTGCAAATTGTGGTAGATGCCTATAAAAGTTGGAGTCTAGACCAGTTTGCTCTACCTAGGGAACTCAAAAATCGCGGTGTAGATGATGTGAAAAACTTGCCACATTATCCTTATCGGGATGATGGAATTTTGTTATGGAATGCGATTAATAAGTTTGTATTTAACTATTTGCAACTTTATTACAAGAGTCCAGCAGACTTGAAAGCAGACGGAGAACTACAAGCTTGGGCGCGGGAATTAGTGGCTCAGGATGGTGGTAGGGTTAAGGGTATGAGCGATCGCATTGATACCTTAGAACAATTAGTTGAGATTGTTACTACTATCATATATATTTGTGGTCCGCAGCATTCGGCGGTTAATTTCTCCCAATATGAATACATGGGTTTTATTCCTAATATGCCCCTAGCTGCTTATCAAGAAATTCAACAAAAGGGTGATATTAAAGACCGTCAAGCCCTCATAGATTTTCTACCACCAGCAAAGCCCACAAATACCCAATTATCAACTGTGTACATACTTTCAGACTATCGTTATGACAGACTGGGATATTATGAAGAGGAAGAATTTACAGATCCAAATGCTGACCAAGTTGTGAATAAATTTCAGCAAGAATTGAATGTGGTACAGAGAAAAATTGAATTGAATAATAAGGGACGTTTAGTAAATTACGAATATCTCCAACCCAGACTTATTCTCAACAGTATTAGTATTTAACTAATTGCAGAATAGACAAAACCCCTTTTTTAATAATATTAAAATGGGGTATTTTATTCCTAATCATTCACTATAAACAAATGATATGATAGTTTCTCGTTCCCATACTCTGTATGGGAATGAATTACGGAAGGCTCTGCCTTCATTGATACTAAGTCATGGAGGCAGAGCCTCTAAGTAGCATTCCCAGTCAGAGACTGGGAACGAGGAAACGATAAAAAAATCCTTTTTTACACAGCAACAGACTTTCTTGATAAATTAGCACTAATTTCATCGCTACTGGGTAATGAAACTAAAGGACAACCTAATGTTTCAAAATCAAGGGTTTCAATTCCACTGTTTGAATTTTGTCACTTTTTCTTATTAATTTAAATATAAATAGATACTTGAATTATTAAATAAGTCAGAGATATATATTAGCTCTTGTAAGCCTAAATTCTATGAAATGTGCAATTTATTTTACATAACTACCTAATCAGATGGTGGGTTACGCTGTCGCTAACCCACCCTACGTATATTTGAAGATTTCAACAAGATGATTAATTTAATTGCAACGTGAACTACTTACACTTCCCTTGCGGGTAAGTATAGGCTTCCTACCCAGTTAACAGCTTTTTGCTCTTCGAGAACAACAAGACTGATGTTAAGGCGATAGGCTGACCCCTCGTTCCAAAGGCAAAATCAAGGTTAATCAACAAAAATGATCATGTATCTAGCTTGGTTATCGCTATTCTCTCGCCTTGCCGAGATATTCAATTCATAACACAAATTTTGTGAATTGTCTCCATGTTTTCCTTCCTTGCTGTCGCGTTGGTCGGAAAACCGTCGTCAATTCACGCGCCATTCATCCCCCGCTGCCCTATCGGGTCAGACGTGGGGCTTCTGTCGGTTAAGCTAAGAATCCATTTCCGCTAATTCCAACCAGCGTTCTGTGGACAAATCAATATTTTTCTTCAGAGTTTCCACCTCTTCATATAGCTTTTGCACTTGGCTATAATTTCCAGCCACAGTTGTTAATTTCTTTTCTGCTGCTGTTTTTTCTGTTTCTAACTTGGCAATTTTCTGTTCTAATTCCTCAAATTCCCGTCTTTCCCAATTGGATAACCTCCGGGCTTTTTTAGTCTCTGCAACTGGAGATACAACCTTTGATTCTACAATTACAGTTTTTGACGGTTCTTGTTTTTCTGCTTCTTCAGCTTTTTTATAATCTAAATAGATGGAATAATTACCCGGATATTGACGTAAACCTCCACCTTCTTCTAAGGCAAAAATTCTGTCTACTGTCCGATCTAAAAAGTAACGATCATGAGAAACTACAATCACACAACCATTAAAATCTTCTAAATAGTCTTCTAATACTGCTAATGTCTGCACATCTAAATCATTAGTCGGTTCATCCAAAATCAACACATTGGGCGCACTAATGAGAATCCGTAATAAAAATAAACGGCGTTTTTCTCCACCAGAAAGTTTATTAATGGGTGCATATTGTTGATTTCCTGGAAACAAAAATCTCTCTAACATTTGGGAAGCAGTGATTTTTGTCCCGTCGGATATTTGGATAAATTCCCCTTCTTCCTTAATGTAATCAATCACTCGTTGATTATCATCTACAGCCGTCAACAATTCTTCTGAATGTTGGTTAAAATAACCAATATGAATTGTAGTCCCAATTTCCACACTACCGGAATCTGGTTTGATTCTGGCAGTCATAATATCCATTAAAGTAGATTTACCTGCACCATTACCGCCAATAATACCAATGCGATCTTCTGGACTAAATTCATAAGTAAAATTATGAATTAAAGTCCTGTTATTGTAGGCTTTACTAACATTTTTGAGTTCAATAACTTTTTTACCAATCCGTCGGCCAACGGTAGAAATATCAACCTTACCATTAATTTCTTTAAATTCAGTATCTCTCAATTCATGAGCGCGATCAATTCTGGCTTTTTGTTTGGTACTTCTAGCTTTTGGGCCTTTCTTTAACCATTCTAATTCGCGGCGTAAAAGACCTTGATGTTTCCGCTGAGTGCTAACAGCAGATTCTTCAGCTAAAGCTTTCTTTTCTAGATAATAGGAATAATTACCTGTGTAATTGTAAATATCACCTCGATCAATTTCGATAATTCTATTAGTAACTTTATCTAAAAAATAACGATCATGAGTAATTAATAAAAGTGCGCCGCGATAGCGATTTAAATAACTTTGTAACCATTCTACAGACAAAGCATCAAGATGGTTTGTTGGTTCATCCATTAACAATAAATCAGGTTCTGATATCAAGGCTGCTGCTAAAGCAATTCGTTTGCGATATCCCCCTGATAATGTGCCAACTTTCACATCAAAATCAACAATTCCTAACTTTGTTAAAATGATTTTGGCGTTAGTTTCTACTTCCCATGCACCAGTTGCATCCATGCGCTCCATCACAGTAGAAAGACGAGACATTAACTGACTATCATCGGGATAATGTGCCAATTTATCAGATAATTCTTCATATTCTTTGACGAGGTTCATTTGTTCACCACTATCAGCGAATACCTGTTCTAAAACAGTGTGATTTTCGTCCATATCGGGCTGTTGAGGCAAGTAAACAATTTTTGCCCCAGAATTCACTAAAATTTGCCCACTATCAATTGATTCTAGTCTAGCAATCATTTTTAATAAAGTTGATTTACCAGAACCATTAGTGCCGATTAAACCAACTTTATCATTAGTATCAAGGCTGAAATTAGCATCTTTTAAAAGTTCTTTAATTCCAAAATCTTTCTTAACTGATTGTAATGTAACAATGCTCATATTATGCGGTAATTAGTGATTAAGAATGAGGTGGGCATAGCCCACCCTAAAGATGATTGTAAACGAAATTCTAGACAAATAAATCGAGGGGTAAATGTCCATACATCTCGTTAACTCCTCCCTCTTGATAAGACTGGCAAGATACTAACACTCCCCGATGATGTCCAGCATAGGAATCGAGATAACACAAGCCATTTTTGCCATTTAACTTGATGTAAACTGGGCCTTCTGGATGTGGTAAATCAATTGGTGCTTGATAACCCAAAGCGCGAGAATAGGTTTTCATGGCTAAAATTCCCTCTGCGGCTGTATCAGCACAAATACCTAAGATTTGATAATCGGTAAGACTGGTGAGAAAAATTAATGCCTCACGAGTGGGAACTTTTTCGGACGGTTTAAGAATGGGGGCAATATCCAGACAGTTAAATTTGTTGAGTATTTTCTTGGCTTCTGGGAGTGAGAGTTGCTGATGATTGGGAGTAGACATAATATTGATTTGTCTAGTTTTTACGTCTGGTTCTGGTTGTGGGAGGGAGATTTGCTCAACATTACTGGCATTTTTGCACAAAATCAAGATTGATATGGCATATTCCCTAAGTTTTAGGAGGAATATTTGCTGTTTTGGTAGTCTTCACTGAAAATTAGCACATCTGGTTTATTGATACGGTTATTATACCCTGCTGTTTGCTGCGGGGAATAATTATTTTAGCGACAATATTTTCTAATATAATTCCCAAAAGTGAAGTTTGCCAAATTACAAGTTACCAATTTTTCAAAATTATCTCTTCTGTTCCTAAAGGAAGATAACTGTATCTATTGCTTCAATATTGATCACAAATCAACTCAATTATGTGGTAGTATTAACTGCAAGTAATTATCAATTAATATGGCTATGCCATTTAAATCTATCCGATTATCCAAAAGGCGTAAACATTCTGTTCGTCCCCTCCAGCGGCTATTTAAATATGGACATCAGTATACTAAACAAATTCGACTGGCCATTGGTGCTTCTATCCTCAATAAAGTTTTTGACTTAGCACCCCCTGTATTAATTGGGATTGCGGTGGATGTGGTAGTCAAGCAACAAGATTCTATCATCGCCCGATTAGGCGTAAAAGATATTTATGGGCAATTTCTGATTTTATCCTTGTTGACGATGATTACCTGGGTATTGGAGTCATTGTTTGAATATGCCTATAAATTACTATGGCGCAATTTGGGACAGAATATTCAGCATAATTTACGACTGGACGCATATAAACATTTACAAGAATTAGAATTAGCTTATTTTGAAGAACGCAGCACCGGTGGTTTAATGTCTATTCTCAGTGATGATGTTAACCAATTAGAGCGGTTTTTGGATGTGGGCGCAAATGATATTATCCAAGTCACTACTACTATTATTATTGTTGGGGCTGCGTTTTTTATTTTAGCTCCTAGTGTAGCTGGGATGGCAATTTTGCCCATGCCATTTATTCTCTTTGGTTCGATAATTTGCCAGAAATTTCTTGCGCCTCGTTATGCAGAAGTTCGGGAAAAAGTCGGTTTATTAAATGGGAGATTATCTAATAATTTGAGTGGAATTACCACTATTAAAAGTTTTACAGCAGAAGCTTATGAAGCGGCGCGGGTAGAATCTGAAAGTAATGCTTATCGTCAAAGTAATGCTAAGGCAATTGCTTTATCTGCGGGGTATATTCCGATTATTCGGATGTTCATTTTAATCGCCTTTACAATATTACTATTATTTGGCGGTATGGCAGCGGTAGAAGGTAGATTGGCTGTAGGTGCTTATAGTTCTTTGGTGTTTTTAGTTCAGCTTTTGCTGTGGCCATTAACCAGATTAGGTGATACTTTTGATTTATATCAAAGGGCTATGGCTTCTACTAATCGAGTGATGGATTTGTTAGATACTCCCATTGCAATTCATCCGGGAAATATTGATTTACCTGTAGATATGATTCGGGGGGCTTTGGAATTTCAAAATGTGAGTTTTGCTTATCAAAATAGAAATCCAATTATTCACAATTTATCTTTGGAAATTCCCGCAGGAAATACAATTGCAATTGTGGGTTCGACAGGTTCAGGAAAAAGCACTTTGGTTAAACTATTACTGCGATTTTATGAGGTGCAAAGTGGTAAAATTACTCTGGATGGAATTGATTTACAACAATTAAATTTGCGGGATTTACGCCGCTCTATTGGTTTGGTGAGTCAGGATGTGTTTTTATTTCATGGTACAGTGGGAGAAAATATTGCCTATGGGACTTTTACCGCTACCGATGAAGATATTATCATGGCGGCGAAAATAGCCGAGGCTCATGATTTTATTATGAGTTTGCCCCAAGGTTATGAGACAATAGTTGGGGAACGGGGGCAAAAGTTATCTGGAGGACAAAGACAACGGATTGCAATTGCTCGCGCAGTATTAAAAGATCCACCAATTTTGATCTTAGATGAAGCTACCTCAGCGGTAGACAATGAAACAGAAGCCGCAATTCAGCGTTCTTTAGACCGGATTACCGTTAATCGGACTACCATTGCTATTGCTCACCGTCTTTCCACAATTCGCAATGCTGATTGCATTTATGTCATGGAACATGGCAAATTAGTCGAAGCCGGAACTCATGAACAACTATTAGAGAAAAATGGCATTTACACCAGTTTATGGCGTGTGCAATCTGGGTTAAAATAGCAAAAATAAAATTACCAATTAATGATCATGTTTAGTATTCCCCAACCCGAAACAGCAGAGAACAAATGGCGCGGACAATTAGATAGATTTGTCAAAAACAATCAGCCAGAACTAGCCGCACTTTTTTGGGGATTGTGGTTAGAAAATGGTAATCGTCAGGGAACTATTGGGATTGATTTACAACCAACTCCCCATTTTGTCTATTGTCCCCAAACCGAAATAGAAAAACTCAATGAGCGAGTTGAAAATCGTCTCCAAGAGATCTTAGGAATTATTGATAATAACAAACCCGAAACAGAAGTAGTGATGATTGGAATTGGGAAAGGGGAAATTAAGTTAATTCAATTTGCACCCAAATCATCACCAGAAACCTGTTTTCAAGAAGTGGGAAAAAATGTAGATGAATTATTAGATTTACTAGAACAGCGATTAATTGAGCAAATCAGGGATTGATATAACTTTAGACAAAGATGGTAATAACTTGGTTTAATTAAGAAAAAGTGGTATCACCAGAAAGATGATGATTTTGGCTCAAAGCTTAACTATTGATTCAGTGTTAGTAAACAACTGTATCCAGTTCACAACCTGGGGATTTTCCTCCCTCCTACTCGCAGAAATTGTCAGAGATGCTTATCATGCTTTGTGTCATCAGATAACATGGTTAGCAAAATGGCACAATAAACATCATGCTGTGTACCGTCGAGATTTAACTTTAACTTCCCAAAAAGCCTACGTAGATTCCCAGTTGTATCACGATATTGTCGAATCGGGCATATTAGTAACAATATTAACAATAATTGCCTTACTAGCACATCAATGGGGATTATGGTTAGGAGTCGCTTATGCTGTTACTTTTTTATACGGTGCATCTCTGCGATATTTCCAAGGAACAATAGACACAGACTACAATCATTTACCCGGAGCATTAGACACAATTCCCTCCGTTTTCTGGGTAAATAGAACCTATCATTGGCGACATCATTTTGATGATGTTAACGCTTACTATAGTGGTGTTTTTCCCCTAGTGGATAAAATACTAGGAACAGGACTTTCTCTCAAAGGTAAAACCGTAGCATTAACAGGTGCTTCCGGTGCATTAGGACAAGCATTAGCAGCAGAACTATTAAAGCATAATGCCAAAGTTGTGGCCTTAACAACGAATCCTGAAAAAATCGCAATTCAAGAGCGGGTCAAAATTGTAAAATGGGAATTAGGTAATGAAACTCAACTAAAAGAAAGTTTAAATAAAGTTGATATTCTCATTATCAATCATGGCATAAATGTTTATGGAGATCGTACTTCAGCCGCCATTCAAAATTCCTATCAAGTTAACACATTTTCCGCTTTGGAACTGATAGATGTTTTTTCTGCAACTGTCACAGGACCCCAAGACAAAGCCACCAAAGAAATTTGGGTAAATACTTCAGAAGCGGAAGTTTCCCCAGCCTTAAGTCCCTTGTATGAACTGAGCAAAAGAGCATTAGGGGATATTGTCACCCTCAAAAGATTAGATCAAACTTGTGTCATTCGCAAATTAATTTTAGGACCATTCAAAAGTCAACTAAACCCCTATGGTGTGATGTCAGCAAATCAAGTTGCAAAGGGAATTTTATTTTTTGCAAAACGGGATTTCAGAAATATTATTGTCACAGTAAATCCTTTGACTTATTTACTATTTCCCCTCAAAGAATTTAGTACCTGGTTGTACTATCGGATTTTTAGTAAATAAGTCAGAAATGGCTAACGCCACGCTTCGCTATCAGGATTTCCAGGATTTAAGGATGTCCAGGATTTTATTGACTTTTTACCTGATGAAGATAAATGTAATATTTCGTCATTTCCAATAGTCGGTTTTAACCGACTTTAGCTTTTAGACAGGGAATTTATTCCCTGGCTTCTTCTTCCTTAATACCCTCTAGGAGAACCATCACCACGAGGATCTGCTGCTCCTTCCAGAGTACCATCTTCTTTAACTGTTATGGCATTTCCATTACCCCAAGGTATAGTTTCCTTAATTGTGTGTCCCCGACGGCGTAAATCTGCCAAAGTTAAAGCATCTAAACCCCATGCTTCTACTCGCAATTCATCAGGTAGCCACTGGTGATGTATCCGTGGGGTAGAAACCGCTGCACCCACATCCATTTTATATTCTAAAACATTCACAATAATTTGCAATACTTGAGTAATAATCGTACTACCACCAGGCGCACCAACAGCAATCAGCAAGCGATTATTTTTAGTAACAATCGTGGGTGTCATACTAGAAAGAGGCGTTTTTCTGGGAGCAACACTGTTAGCTTCATTCCCCACTAATCCAAAAGCATTTGGTACTCCTGGTGCAGCAGAAAAATCATCCATTTCATTATTTAAAGCTATTCCTGTTCCCGGTGTGACAATCCCCGCACCAAAGCCGAGATTAATTGTAAAAGTTAAACTAACAGCGTTTCTGTCTGCGTCAACTACATTTAAATGACTCGTTTCTGTTGATTCATGAAATTTTGAAGTTTTGAGTCCAGGTTTTATTTCTGTTGATGGTGTCGCCATATTCATGTTAATTTCTTGGCGGCGTTTTTGAGCATAAGCTGGACTAATTAATTCAGAAACAGGGACTTTTACAAAATCAGGATCACCTAAATATTTTGCGCGATCGCTATAAGCAATTTTCATTGCTGCTATCATTAAATGTATAGCGTCGGGATGATGCCATCCTAATGATTGTAAATCTGTATCACCGATAATATTTAAAATCTCCAATAAATGAACCCCTCCTGATGATGGTGGTGGCATAGAACAGATTTTAGCCTTGCGAAAGTTTCCACATACAGGAGTTCGCCAAATTGGTTTGTAAGCTTTTAAATCTTCGAGAGTAATTAAACCGCCATTTTTTGCCATATCTGCGGCGAGGATTTCGGCAGTTTTCCCAGTGTAAAAACTTTGGGGATTCTCAGCAATCGCTTCTAAAGTTTTACCTAAATCTCGCTGTATGAGCTTTTCTCCTGGTTGATAATATTCACCATTGCGAGTAAATATTTCCTTAGCGGCTGGGTTATTTAGTATGGCTTGTTTACGGATTTCGTAAGCTGGAAAAGAACGCCAGGAAACTCTATTACTAATCATAAAACCATTTTTAGCAAGTGCAATTCCTGGTTTAACAACTTCTTGCCAAGGTAACTTACCATAACGACGATGGACTTCATACATTCCCGCTACAGTTCCGGGAGTTGCTACTGCTAAATAACCAGTAATACTCGCACCAGGGCGCACTTTTCCATTAGCATCTAAATACATATTTTTAGTAGCTTTTATCGGTGCGCGTTCTCGAAAATCTAAAGCTTTAATTTCCCCTGTTTTTGCAGAATGTAATAGTAAGAAACCACCGCCACCAATCCCAGCAGAAAAAGGTTCAACAACCGAAATAGCGAAGGTTGTAGCTACTGCTGCATCTACCGCATTTCCGCCTTTTTTTAACATTAAAAGTCCGGCTTCACTGGCTAAGGGATTGGCGGAAACAACCATCCCTTTTTTAGTGTGGAGGGGTACGGTGACAGTAGCTGATACAGCTTGGCAAGTGAGGACAGCACCAAGGGAGATAAAAGAGAAAATGAGACGTTGGGTTTTAGTGATTATGGGCATTTTTAATTGTATTTTCAGTTAAAATAATCATAAAATACCCAATTCATCATACCACAGGATGCCGGGCTATATCTAGTATGTTATGGTAAATTGCGTTCTATATTTATCTCCTTTCTCTCCACCTCTGCGTCCTCTGTGCCTCTGTGGTTCGTATCAAATAAGATGACTGATGATTTGTGAAAATGCTATTAGCAACGTTATCCATGATATTGGGAAAGAATAAATATGAAACTAAATATTTAGACATTATGGGTATTGATTCCGTACAAACATCCATGTTAAGCTATGTAGTAACAAGTAACATCTAGTTTATACATTTTGCATCTCACCTTGATTAATCAGGAGTATCAAAAATGCCAGTAGGTTTGCCTGAATTCGTGGAAAACCCGGAAAATCGTTGTCCGGTAATTCTCTTGCTTGATACTTCTGGCTCAATGTCAGGACAACCTATCCAGGAGTTAAATAGAGGTTTGGCGGCTTTCAAGGAAGATGTGATGAAAGATGCTCAAGCTTCTTTAAGTGTAGAAGTTGCTATTGTCACCTTTGGACCAGTGAAACTGACGCAAGATTTTGTCACTATAGACCATTTTACACCGCCTAAGCTAGAAACAGATGGTGTGACACCAATGGGTGAAGCCATAGAATACGCTTTGGATTTATTGGAAACCCGCAAACAGTCTTATAAGGATAACGGTGTTCTCTATTATCGTCCTTGGGTATTTTTAATTACCGATGGTGCGCCTACAGATGCTTGGGAAGGTGCAGCGCAAAGGGTGAGAGAAGAAGAAGCACAGCGCCGAATGTTGTTTTTTACTGTTGGTGTTGAGGGTGCAGATATGAACAAACTTAAACAAATTGCACCTCGTCCTCCAGTGATGCTGAATGGCTTAGATTTTCGCTCTTTATTTGTTTGGCTTTCCACTTCCATGAAACGGGTTTCTAGTGGCAAAGTAGGGGAAGCTGTGGCATTACCGCCGGTGGGATGGGGTCAAATTACAACATAATCTGAATAGAAACCAGATCCCCGACTTCTAATATTAAGTTGATAATTTATTGACATGATTAAACAAGAAGTCGGGGATATTAAATTAGATTTTGAGGATTTATTTATCGTGGTTTGGAAAGCAATAGCGCGTTCTGCTGTGGGAACAAGTCATCAAGAGCAAAAAATACCTTGTCAAGACTGCGGAAATTATCGCATTTTTAATGATGTGATTGTGGGTGCAGTTGCTGATGGTGCTGGAAGTGCTAAATATTCTCATTTTGGTTCTGAATTGGCGGTAGAAACTGTAATTAAATGCTTTGCTGATATTAATGAACTTCCTGATAAACAAGGTTTTTCTCAACCACTTTCGGAAATGGAAGCTAAGGAAGTTTTTACTAAGTTTGTCAAGGATGTTATTACTGTGTTAAAGAAAAAAGCAGATAATAATGATTATTCTGTTCATGATTTAGCTTGTACTCTGTTAGTTTTTATAGCGACTTCTGAATGGGTTGCAGCTATGCAAATTGGGGATGGATTTATGGTGGTGCGTTCCCAAGATGCAGAATATAAATTATTGTTTGAACCAGATAAGGGGGAATTTTTCAACGAAACAACTTTTGTGACTTCAGCTAATGCGCTGGAGGAAATGCAGGTACAGGTAATTTCAGGAAAGCAAGAGTTTATTTGTGCTTCTACTGATGGATTAGAAAAAGTGGCAATTCGCTTGAGTGATTGGAAACCTCATGCGCCATTTTTTAAGCCTTTGGAGGAATATTTGCGAGAAACAGATAAACCAGGAGGAAATGATGATACTTATATTGTTGATTTTCTCAATTCTGATCGGTTAAATTCTCGCACTGATGATGATAAAACTTTGCTTTTGTGTTGTTTTGAATAGGATACAATTGCTAAAAAACTGTAGGTTGGGTTGAAGAATGAAACCCAACATTTTCAATATTTATGAGATTTTGTATTTTGTTGGGTTTCGCAAAGCCTCAACCCAACCTACGGATTTTAGGATTTTAGAAATATATTTCAACCCATCTAATTAAAATTATATGACAGTTCTTACCTGTGCCAGTACGGGAAAATCAATTACTCTATTGGGTGAAGAGATTGCTAATAGTGGTGAAGCGAAAGTTTGGCGAACTAATCAAAATGGTTATTTAGCGAAAATTTACCATTCTCCAACACCTGAACGGGTGCAGAAGTTAGCGGTAATGATAGCACATCCACCCACAGAACCAAATTCCCATCTTCATCATGTTTCTTTTGCTTGGCCTAAGTCGGCGTTGAAAAATGCTCAGGGTGATTGTGTGGGCTTTTTGATGCCAGAAATTAAGGATGGAAAAGAACTTCTTGATGTTTATAATCCCCGTCGTCGTAAAGCTTTGAAACTTGAGATTGATTGGCGGTTTCTGCACACAACGGCGCTGAATATTGTCTCAATTATTGAAGCACTGCACGCTGCTGGTTATGTTTTGGGAGATATTAAACCACAAAATATTTTAGTTAATAATCGGGCTTTACCTTCTATTATTGATACAGATTCTTTTCAGGTGATAAATCCGAAAAATGGTAAGGTTTATAATTGTTTAGTTGGCTCTGAAGGATATACTCCACCGGAACTGATTGGCAAAGATTTTGATAGTATTGAGCAAACAGAAATACATGATAGATTCCGGTTAGGAGTAATTATCTATCAATTATTATTTGGTGGTAATAATCCTTTTCAGGGAAAGTGGACTGGTGCGGGGGAAATTCCAGACATAAATGAACTTATCTGTCAAGGTTTATGGGTTAATGGGTCAACTAATTTAATTGCAGCAGTAGCAAGAACAATTCCTCTGGAGATTGTTCATCCAGAGATTCAGCAATGTTTTCTGAGATGCTTTAATGATGGGCATAAAAATCCTAATTTCCGCCCTACGGCTAGGAAGTGGTTGGAGGCGTTAAAGGTAGGGAATGATAGGCTAACTATTTGCGGCAGGGTAGATAGTCATTACTATAGTAGAACTTATGGTAAATGCTATTGGTGCGATCGCTTTGCAAATCTTGGTGTTGATATTTTTCCTGGTGTTGTTAAAGCAAAACCATCTGTTGTGGTGGAATCAACATCACAAGCGCAAGTTATTAACAATGACATGAGAGGAAAGCTCCTGCAAACCCTCACTGGTCATTCTGACTGGGTTTATTCAGTAGTATACAGCCCCGATGGTCAAACCCTGGCTAGTGGGAGTGGTGACAATATCAAACTATGGAATATCATCACAGGAAAGCTAATTCAGACGCTCTCAGTGAATTCTAACTTCGTTCATTCACTTGCGTATAGCCCCGATGGTCAAACCCTGGCTAGTAATAGTCTTGACGAGACTATTAAACTGTGGGATGTAACTACAGGAAAGCTACTGCAAACCCTCACTGGTCATTCCCATTTCGTTCATTCACTTGCATACAGCCGCGATGGTCAAACCCTGGCTAGTGGGGGTTTTGACGGGACTATTAAACTGTGGAATGTCTTAACGGGAAGGCTACTGAAAACCCTGACTGGTCATACTCACTTGGTTGCATCATTAGCATACAGCCTCGATGGTCAAACTCTGGCTAGTGGGAGTTTAGACCAGACTATCATATGGAATGTGAAAACGGGAAAGCTACTGCAAACCCTCACTGGTCATACTCACTTGGTTCAATCAGTAGCATACAGCCCCGATAGTCAAACCCTAGTTAGTGGAAGCAATGACAAGACTATAAAACTGTGGAATGTGACTACAGGAAAGCTACTGCAAACACTCACTGGTCATTCCGACTCGGTTTTGTCCATAACATACAGCCTCGATGGTCAAACTCTAGCTAGTGGGAGTAATGACCGGACTATCAAACTTTGGAATGCGACTACAGGAAAGCTACTGCAAACTTTCACTGGTCATTATGACTCGGTTACGTCAGTAGCATACAGCCCCGATGGTCAAACTCTGGCTAGTGGGAGTAGTGACAAGACTATCAAGATTTGGCAGATTCCAGCATTTATTAGTAAAGCGCCAGTTCAGCCAACTCAATCTCAGGTTTCACAACCAGTAGTTTCTAAACCTCAGAGTCAACCTGTCACAATTCCAGCACCTCAAACAACGATTCCTGTCAAAAATACGAAACTGATAAAACTATTAATAGCTGCGATATTAGGACTTATAGGAACTCAAATCTATGGCTATGCACGTTATGGCGTGTTTCCAGTCAATCCCATATCTGTAATTGCAAGTTTACCTAGTGGTATTCTTTTAGAAAGAACCCTCACTGGTCATTCCTACTTCGTTTATTCAGTAGCATACAGCCCCCATGGTCAAACTCTGGCTAGTGGGAGTTTGGACAACACTATCAAATTGTGGAATGTAAAAACGGGAAACCTACTGCAAACCCTCACTGGTGATTCTGCCTTTATTAATTCAGTAGCATACAGCCCCGATGGTCAAACTCTGGCTAGTGGGGGTGGTGACAATATCAAACTATGGAATGTAAAAACGGGAAACTTATTGCAAACCCTCACTGGTCATACTCACTTCGTTTATTCAGTAGCATACAGCCCTAATAGTCAAACCCTGGCTAGTGGGAGTAGGGATAACACTATCAAACTGTGGGATGTGAAAACGGGAAAGCTACTGCAAACCCTAACTGGTCATTCTGAGTCGGTTCAATCAGTAGCATACAGCCCCGATAGTCAAACCCTAGTTAGTGGAAGTCATGACAAGACTATAAAACTGTGGAATGTAAAAACGGGAAAGCTACTGCAAACCCTCACTGGTCATTCTGACTGGGTTTATTCAGTAGCATACAGCTCCCATGGTCAAACCTTGGCTAGTGGGAGTGGTGACAACACTATCAAACTGTGGAATGTAAAAACGGGAAACCTACTGCAAACTTTCACTGCTCATTCTTACTTGGTTAATTCAGTAGCATACAGCCCCAACGGTCAAACCCTGGCTAGTGGGAGTAGTGATGACACTATCAAACTGTGGAATGTGAAAACGGGAAAGCTACTGCAAACCTTCACTGCTCATTCTAGCTCGGTTCTTTCAGTAGCATACAGCCCCGACGGTCAAACCCTGGCTAGTGGGAGTAGTGACAACACTATCAAGATTTGGCGGTTAAAGTAGTCATTGATAGGATTTTATTAGCAATGGTTCATTTTATCATCCTGTTAATCCTTTAATCCTGGACATCCTGATTCTGACAATTTTACTAACCTATTTCCTCACCATAAATCTATGAATCATAAAGTTTTTTATCTTGATGGTAAAAAAATCAATAACAAACAAACATTTTTAAAACAAGCTGCTGAAGCAATGGAATTTCCTACATACTTCGGTGCTAACTGGGATGCTTTTGATGAATGTATCACCGATTTAACATGGTGTCCGGCTCAAAGATATGTGATATTATATGATCATGCTGATATCTTTGCTCAAGCTGAACCGACACAGTACCAAATAGCATTGGATATTTTAAATTCAGCCAAAGAATACTGGGAAGCTAATAATATTCCTCTGAAGTTTTTAGTTATTAACAAATAGGTAAAGTTACATTTTCACTATTTGGAGATTTTTTGTTGTGGTTGTCAGAATCAGGATAACCAGGATTTAAGGATGTACAGGATTGTAGTTTGTAGATTTTCTGTAAATGTTTAATGATTATAAATTATGATTTAGAGAAAAATATATTTTCTATCATTCACAAAAACCTATATTTTCTAAAAAACATCCTGTTAATCCTGGTAATCCTGATTCAGACATTATTCACTAATACTCCAATCTTCTAAACGCAAATTAGGAACTTTTTCAAAATCTTTAAAATTACGAGTTACTAAAACCCCATTCACTGATAATGTAATTGCAGCAATGCGTAAATCTTGAGTACCAACGCGGATTTTTTGCTTAACTAATTCAGTGTAAATATTACCCGCAGCTTCGCTAAAATGTAGGACATTTAGACTATTTATGTCTTCTAATGTATCCTCTAACCTAGCATAAGCTAAAACTAATTCATTCGCTGATTCACACCTGTTAATAATATTCAGTCTTCCCCGTAGTTGTTCTGTAGCGGTGATAATAGTTATGGCAATATTTTCAGGATTGAACATAGTTAATCGCTGTCTAATTAATGAATTGCCTCTCTGTAATAAAGATAGATGATCTGTATCTAATATTCTTAAATTATCCACTTCTTTATTAACCTTCATTCATTAATTGCATCTAGTTCACGACGATATTCTTCTATATATTCTAGCATTTGATCGAATTGCGGATCATCCTTATATTTACCCGCTATTTTTAGCCAAGGATTTTCTGTTTTTGGTGCGACAATCTCTAAAGTCACAATCTTAGCATTTCCTAAACGAACTTGCAAAATTTTATCTAATTGTTCTATTGCTTCCGTTTCTGTATTCCCTAAACCTTGACATTCTGGTAAACTTAATAATGTCGCTTTAACCGTGCCATCTTCTTGATTTTCAATTAACACATCATAAGTTAACTTGGGTGCAATTGTGGAAAGAGCATTTTTAACAGCTAAAATCATGATATTTTTACTCTTCTAACTCTGAGTTAATTATAACACAATACTTGAAGAAAGTTAAAATTATCATCTACATGATTTTAAGATTTATAGAATTTTATTAGCAATCGTCCATTCTATATTTTATCATCCTGTTAATCCTTTAATCGGTGGACATCCTGATTCAGACAAAAAATATCCTGAAAATCCTCAGAGTAAATTAATTCTCTAGCTTCCTTAATAAAGCCACAAAACCAGCTTGAACAAAATGAATATCAGCCGTTACAGCATAAATTAAACCCTGTTCTTTCATAACAACAAATGAGATACAATCTGTTAGACCCTAACTTTTATCTTGACGAGTGTGATAAAGTTCCAGCGCACGCATAAGAAGCGATGAATCTACACTAACGACTTTGATATTATCTGTTTGATAACACTGATTAATAAACTGAACTGATGCTGTGCGGTTCACTGCACTTAAAGCATTACCAACTTCTATCAAAACGGCTTCTGTTATCCATACTTCAACGGCATTTTTCACCCTTGGTAATAATGCTTTTGCTTGAGTATGGTATTGATCATTCTTATTTAGTAGAGCCTGAATAAATACCGTATCTAAAAATAGTCTTTCCTGATTCATTCTCTGATCTCATTGTCCTGTTTAGGATTACCATATAAATAAAAATCATGTTGACTTGACCAATCACTTGGTGCTTCAATAGTTCCTGTTAATGCCTCTAGCACGTCCCAAGCATTACCTTCAGCTTCTATATCTTCTAGTATTTCACCAAAAAGAGGATTATCCTTGTGCATTCCTGAAAATTTCAGCCAAGGATGTTCTGTTTTATCTGGTTCAATTTCTAAAGTTACTATTTCTGGTTTTCGTGCTTGAAAAAGCTGAATAAGATTATTTAATGCTTCCTCTTTATTCGCACCTAAACCTTGACATTCTGGTAAACTTAATAATGTCGCTTTCACAGTGCCATCTTCTTGGTTTTCAATTAACACATCATAAGTTAACTTGGGTGCAATTGTGGAAAGAGCATTTTTAACAGCTAAAATCATGATATTTTTACTCTTCTAACTCTGAATTAATTATAACACAATACTTGAACAAAGTTAAAATTATCATCTACATGATTTTAAGATTTATAGATTTTTATTAACAATCGTCCATTTTATATTTTATCATCCTGTAAATCCTCTAATCGGTGGACATTATCTTGACTTCGCTCGATAACCACCTGATTCAGACAATTTTGCTAACCTATTTCCTCACCATAAATCTATGAATCATAAAGTTTTTTATCTTGATGGTAAAAAAATTAATAACAAACAAACATTTTTAAAACAAGCTGCTGAAGCAATGGAAATTCCTCCATACTTCGGCGCTAACTGGGATGCTTTTGATGAATGTATCACCGATTTAACATGGTGTCCGGCTCAAAGATATGTGATATTATATCATCATGCTGATATCTTTGCTCAAGCTGAACCGACACAGTACCAAATAGCATTGGATATTTTAAATTCAGCCAAAGAATACTGGGAAGCTAATAATATTCCTCTGAAGTTTTTAGTTATTAACAAATAGGTAAAGTTACATTTTCACTATTTGGAGATTTTTTGTTGTGGTTGTCTGATAGCGTAGCGTGGCGCAAGCCATATCAGGATAACCAGGATTTTAGGATGTACAGGATTGTTATTTGTAGATTTTCTGTGAATGTTTAATGATTATAAATTATGATTTAGAGAAAAATATATTTTCTATCATTCACAAAAACCTATATTTTCTAAAAAACATCCTGTAAATCCTCTAATCTTGGATATCCTGATTCAGACAAATAACATCCTGTGAATCCTTAAATCCTGGATATCCTGATTACGACATTAAACTTTTAACAAATTTATGCTAAAATAATTAACTAAGCACCATTAGGATATTTTCCAATTATGCAAGTAACAATTGATTTACCAGATAAATTAACAACAAAAATCATAAATCAATGGGGTAATTTACCACAAAAAATCCTGAATAATCTTGTATTAGAAGCATTTCGAGAAAGATTAATTGATTTTGATGAACTAAAAGATTTACTAAACTTTCCTTCTGACACTGAACTCAAAAAATTTTTAATCCAAAATAATATTCTCCATTCCGCAGGTTTACTTAATTTATATGGTGCTTGTGCTGATATTGATTTTGCAACGGATGATGATTTAATTGAGGTTATTAATGAAAAATAATTCTTTAATTTATTTACTAGATACGAATGTTTGTATCATGTATCTCAAGGGTAAATCTCTCAGCATTAATCATCATCTTGATAATTTAGAACCTGAAAAAATTGCGGTTTGTTCTGTAGTCAAAGCTGAATTATTTTATGGTTCTATGCGTAGTAATAATCTTCAAAAAGCCATAGCTGTACAAAAAATATTCATAGAACAATTTGTTTCTTTACCTTTTGATGATGAATGTGCAGAAAATTATGGCAAAATTCGCGCTGATTTAGCAAATTCTGGAACTCCTATTAGTTCAAATGATATACAAATTGCTTCTATTGCTTTAGTGAATAATCTAATTTTAGTTACTCACAATGTCAGGGAATTTAAACGAGTTAAAGGGTTACAAATTGAAGATTGGGAAATTGTCTGATAGTGTAGCACAAGCTATATAAAGTTACCTTTTCACTATTTGGAGATTTTTTGTTGTGGTTATCCTGATATGGCTTGCGCCACGCTACGCTATCAGACAATTATTCATAAATTCGCCTATTTCCTTCTTTCTTGCAACTTCCGATAAACTGCTTTTAAATCAACCTGATGATGCGCTAAGGCTACAAGAGTATGATAAAATAAATCTGCAACTTCACCAGCAATTCCATCGGCATCATCATCCTTGCAGGCCATAACTACCTCCGCGCTTTCCTCACCAATCTTTTTCAAAATCTTATTATCACCACCAGCCAATAACTTGCAGGTATAAGAATCTTCATTGGGGCGATCGCGGCGATCGCAAATTACCGCAAACAATTGTGATAAACTATCCCCTGGTGGTGGTGTCACCGTGCCATCAACCTGATGAAAACAACTACGTTCTCCAGTATGACAAGCTACATCACCCAACTGCTCCACCCCGATTAACAGAGCATCACTATCACAGTCATAACGAATAGTTTGTACCTTCTGAATATGTCCAGAAGTCGCGCCCTTGTGCCAAAATTCCTGCCGGGAACGACTCCAAAACCAAGTTTCCCCAGTGTCCAAAGTCCTTTGCAACGATTCCCGATTCATCCAAGCCATCATTAACACAGTTCCATCCAAATAATCTTGGATAATTGCCGGCACTAAACCCTTGTCATCGTAGCGAATTTTTTCCACAGGGATAGCAGATGAAAGCGATTTCAGTTCAGAAGAAGACATACCAGTTAATTTACAATAATTCTTTGACTCAAGATACCATTTTCAGCTAATCCCATACCAGAGAAATTCACAAGCAACTTTTCACCCTATCCTAAGATAGAAGCTCAATTTTAATCACCACCTCATAGGAGATACCCTTGGTAAACACCACAATTAAAACCACAAAATCACAAGAAATCTTTGCTGCTGCTCAAAACCTGATGCCCGGAGGAGTCAGTTCTCCCGTTCGCGCTTTTAAATCCGTCGGTGGACAACCCATCGTATTTGATCGTGTTAATGGCGCATATATTTGGGATGTAGACGGCAACAAATACATTGACTATGTTGGGACTTGGGGACCTGCTATTTGTGGTCATGCTCATCCAGAAGTCATATCCGCACTACACGCAGCCCTAGATAAAGGCACAAGTTTTGGCGCTCCCTGCGCTCTTGAAAACGTTTTAGCCGAAATGGTCATTGATGCCGTTCCTAGCGTCGAAATGGTCAGATTCGTTAACTCTGGAACAGAAGCTTGTATGGCGGTATTACGCCTGATGCGAGCCTTTACAAATCGAGAAAAATTGATCAAATTTGAAGGCTGCTATCACGGACACGCAGATATGTTCCTGGTCAAAGCCGGTTCTGGTGTTGCTACCCTGGGTTTACCCGACTCCCCAGGAGTACCAAAATCCGTCACAGCCAACACCTTAACCGCGCCTTTCAATGATTTGGAAGCCGTAAAAGCCTTATTTGAACAAAACCCCCAGGAAATCGCCGGAGTTATTCTTGAACCCGTAGTTGGTAACGCTGGTTTTATTACCCCTGATGCTGGTTTCCTAGAAGGACTACGGGAACTTACTCAAGAATATGGGGCATTATTAGTATTTGATGAAGTCATGACAGGCTTCCGCATTGCCTACGGTGGCGCACAAGCCAAATTTGGTGTTACCCCCGACTTAACTACAATGGGTAAAGTCATTGGTGGTGGTTTACCCGTCGGCGCTTATGGTGGCCGCCGTGAGATTATGTCAATGGTTGCCCCCGCAGGCCCAGTTTATCAAGCGGGGACTCTTTCCGGTAATCCTTTAGCCATGACAGCGGGAATTAAAACCCTGGAACTACTCAACAAACCCGGTACTTATGAGTATTTAGAAAAAATTACCAAGCAGTTAGCTGATGGATTGCTAAAAATCTGTGCAGATACGGGTCATGCTGCCTGTGGTGGTCATATTAGTGCCATGTTTGGGCTATTCTTCACCGCTGGACCTGTGCATAACTATGAAGATGCCAAAAAGGCAGATACAGCTAAATTTGGTCGTTTCCATCGCGGAATGTTAGAGCATGGTATTTACCTAGCCCCATCTCAATTTGAAGCTGGTTTTACTTCTTTAGCACATACTTCCGAAGATATTGAACAGACATTAGCTGCTGCTAAAGAGGTGCTATCTAATCTGTAAATATGTAAGAGGCAAGAGTCACCAAATAGAACGAAAGGCACGGAAGCCACTTGGCAATAGATGCGTGGAGGAAGTGCCAACGGCGAATTTATTCGCGGTGACATGATAGAATTAATTAGCAAGTAGGAATAACCATCAGCGCAAAGAAGTGTTTTATTAAGGAGAAACCCCTGATTTATCTCGTCTCGGCATAGCTGTAGCCTGGGTAAGCAAGCAATGGTAAACCATGGAGCGTTTAACATTAAAAATTGATGGACTCACAAAAGCAGCAAAAAAAACAAAAGTAAGCGCAATTGCAATACCTGTCGTACTGGTAGTTGCCTTGAGCGTCTAGGAGGATAATTGACTATCCTTTTTAAGCAGGTCTTAAAGAATCTGCGTGTCTTTAGACCGCAGAGTGTCAACAGTGACGATTAGTGTTATACTATTTTTAACAGGAAGGGTAATCAACCTGTCTAAAAACCTAACTGCCTGACGGCTTTTCTGTACCTTAACAATTAAATCTATGCGGTTCTACTGCATTGTTCTAGTTTCCTCCTAGCAGTAGGTAAAAGATTTATAGGAACTAGACGAATGAGGATTTTGAAACTTTCTCGTTTCAAGCTAAACAGGACTTGCAGTCATGCAACTACGGTCGGGCAGACCGAAAGTTAACCCTTCGGCTTCGCTCAGGGTTAAAGCCGAGCGGAGTCGAGGCTTTAACGCTTGGGGAGAGTCCCACCTCGCTCGCTAGATAACGCAAGGAATCTAGTTTAAGTGGTCTCGTCGAACCAAGAATCCCCGTGTCTTTAGACCGGGGAGTGTCAATCATCGTGCAATGAGTTAATAGTGCATGAGCTACTGCGTAAATCCGACTTGTCCCGATCCCAAAAATTCAGCATCTGTTCAAACTTGTCAAGCCTGTGGCTCGCAACTATTGTTGCGTGATCGCTTTCGGCCGATGAAACCAATTGCTCAAGGTGGTTTTGGGGCAACATTTTTAGCAATAGAAGAAAAGCTGCCAGGGAAAGCTCCTTGTGTAATTAAGCAATTACGTCCATCAAGTACGACTCCGTACATATTAAAAATGGCACGGGAGCTATTTGCCAGAGAAGCGGAAACTTTAGGTAAGATCGGTAATCATCCGCAAATACCCAGGCTGCTGGACTATTTTGAAGATAACAATCAATTTTATTTAGTTCAAGAATATGTGAGCGGTTTTACGCTCCAGCAAGAAGTGAAAAAAAATGGAGTTTATAGTGAAACCGGAGTCAGACAATTTTTAAGTGAAATCATGCCCTTGCTGCAATATATCCACGAGCAACAGGTAATTCACCGTGATCTTAAACCAGCTAACTTAATTCGTCGTTCTCAAGATGCCAGATTGGTACTAATTGATTTTGGTGCTGTCAAAAACCAATTTAGTCAAGTCACAACCAGTCAATCAGAACAATCAGCTTTAACAGCTTATGCGATAGGGACTCCTGGTTTTGCACCCCCAGAACAAATGGCGATGCGTCCGGTTTATGCCAGTGATATCTATGCAGTAGGAGTGACTTGTATTTATTTGCTGACTGCCAAAATTCCTAAAGATTTAGAATACAATCCCACCACAGGGGACATGATGTGGGAGCATCTGGTAGACATCAGCGACCATTTGACCAATGTATTAAAAAAAATGTTGGAGGTAACAGTACGCAATCGCTATCAGGTAGCACAAGACGTACTCAAAGCTTTGGACATGGAGCCATATTTAGATAGTTTAGCCCAAGGATTACTATCCAAACCCTCCGGCTCTGCATCAACACAGAACAATTCAAATTCTGGTATTGATTCTATTAATTATACTCGTGCTAACAATGATAGTGTAGTAAAATTAGCTGCATCTATTCGAGCTAGAAAAGACAAAACACCAGGAGGAATGGAATGGAAACATGGACAAACTCAGGGTGGAGAATTTGCATCTAAATCAGCCCCAAAATCAGCAGCTAGAGATGTAAATTATCATGGTGATCCATTCGCTGCGCTAACATTAGATTCCCAAAGTCTAATAGCAGCCTATGAAAAAGGACGACGAGATTTTGCTGGCTACAATTTTATTCGCTTGATTGTGGTTAATTCTAACTTATCAGCAGCTAATTTTTATGCTGCTCAATTTCATAAATCCAATTTTCAAGGAACTAATCTTCACAATACCGACTTTGGGAGAGCAAGTTTAAAAGAAGCAAATTTCAAAGATGCGGATTTAAGCAAGGCTTATTTTAGTAATGCTGATTTAGAAGCAGCAGACCTCAGCGGTGCAAACCTCAGCCGAGCTTATCTCAGTCAAGCTAATCTGCGGGGAGCTAATTTGTCTGGAGCTAATCTTACTGGTGCTAAAATAACTGATGACCAATTGGCTGTAGCTAAGACCAATTGGCTCACAGTGCGTCCAAATGGGAAACGGGGTTTGTTTTAATTGATAAAACTTAAACTGTCAGTATTTACGTTTTTTATCAGAAATTAAGAGTGAATTTAAATTAAATCATTTTGTCAAAAACATACTATTTTTATTAAAACTGTCATTGGTTAACCATCTGACTTTCCATTCTGGCATATTATCTCTAAATGTTCGTTTCTGTCAAAAATCTAGAATTGATTTGTCATCTGTAATGCAATAAATTGACTAAACCGATTTTGTCTAGATATACATTTTTAGGTTTTCCAGGATTACGTTTTCTACCTCATATTTTTCATTAACTAATTTTGAAACAGCACTGAAAAGGTATGCAGTTGTGCAAAACCACAAGCTACAAGGTTCATTATCTTCTCAGTCTATTCTCCGATTAGCTATAGCTATTGCTATGCTGGCATCTTTATCTGTGGCTAGTATTAGTGTTTTTATTGTCCTAAAATTTCGGGATATAGATAATCAAAAATTAGCAACTGCTGCGATCGCAATACCAGAGATAAAAACAGTCACAGCCCTAGGTAGAATTGAACCAGAGGGGGAAGTAATTAAATTATCAGCACCTGTATCTGGAGAAGGAAGTCGAGTCGAAAAGATATTAATTCAGGAGGGAGATATGGTCAAAGTAGGACAGACAATTGCTATTTTAGATAATAGCGATCGCTTGCAAGCAGAATTAACAGAAGCCAAGGCAGAAGTGAGGATAATTCAATCTAAAATAGCTCAAATTCAAGCAGGTGTTAAACAAGGAGAAATTACGGCTCAAAAAGCGATAATTGACAGATTAACTGTAGAAAGTCAAGGTGATATTGATACTCAAAAAGCAACTCTAGAAAAATTGCAAGCAGAATTACTCAATGCTGAATCTGAAAATAAACGTTATCAAGAATTATATACAGAAGGGGCAATTTCTGCGTCTCAAAGAGATAGTAAAAGCTTGAATGTAGAAACGGCTAAAAAAAGTCTTGAAGCGGCACAATCACAATTAAAAAAGCTGGAATTAAGTAGCCAACAACGAAAAAAGGAAGCTTCAGCAACACTAGATCAGATTTCTGAAGTTAGGAAAGTAGATGTAGAAGCTGCAATAGCCGAATTAAATCGGGCAGAAGTATTAGTGAAAAAAGCTACTATTAATCTCCAGAAAGCTTATGTAAAATCTCCTCAAAATGGACAAGTATTTGAAATCCATACCCACCCAGGAGAATTAATTACTAATAATGGCATTGCTGACATTGGTAAAACCAGTCAAATGTATGTAATTGCTGAAGTTTACGAAAGTGATATTACCAAAATTCTTCAAGGTAAACAGGTGCGGATAGTTGGTGATATTTTTCCTCAAGAATTGCAAGGAAAAGTAGAAAGAATCGGTTTACAGGTAAGCAAGCAAAATCTCACTAATACAGATCCTTCTAGCAATATTGATAACAGAATAGTCAAGGTTCATATCCGACTAAATACAGCTTCCAGTCAGCAAGCAGCTAAATTTACTAATATGCAAGTTAAGGTAATTATTAGTCTTTAGTTAGTTGTCAGTTGTTAGTAGGGGCGAAGCATTTGGAAGATAAATTATCGGTCATTGCCAAAAATAGTTCTCCAAATGCTTCGCCCGTACAGTTGTCAGTTGTTAGTTGTTAGTTGTCAATTATCATTCCTATGATTAGTATTTTTCAACAATTTCGACGACGAACTCCTTTGGGTTGGTTGCAACTTACTCATGAAAAAAGTCGTTTATTCGTAGCAATATCAGGTATTGCTTTCGCTGATGTTCTTATGTTTATGCAGTCAGGCTTTCAAACTGCTTTATATGACAGCAATACTAGATTACATCGCAGTTTACAAGCTGATATTATTCTCATTAGTCCCCAAGCCCGTAGTTTACAAAGTATGTCTATTTTTTCCCGGAGACGACTTTATCAAGCAATGGATATACCGGGGGTGAAATCGGCTGAAGCTATGTATTGCAATCATATTATTTGGAAGAATCCCCAAACACATTTGGAAACCGGAGTCTTAATTATTGGGATAAATCCAGATCAACCAGCTTTTGATTTACCAGAAATTAATCAACAATTACAGAAGATTAAATTACCAAATACAGTTTTATTTGATCGGGCAGCCAGAGGAGAATATCAACAAGCAATAAAGAAAATTCAAGAAGGTAAAACTGTCACAACTGAAATTAATGGTAGCACAATTACTATTGGTGGTTTATTTAAACTTGGTGCTTCCTTTGCCGCTGACGGTAGTTTAATTACCAGTGCAAATAACTTCTCCCAAATCTTTGCCAGGCAGCCTACAAGTAGTGTGAGCATCGGTTTAGTTAAAATCAAACCAGGTTATAAAACTGACCAAGTTGTTGCCCAATTAAAGGCTTATTTGAAAGATGATGTTAAGGTTCTCACCCATCAGGAATTTATTGAACTTGAAAATAACTTTTGGAGGAGCAATTCTCCCATTGGGTTTATTTTTAATCTCGGTGTATCAATGGGATTTGTGGTTGGAGTAATTATTGTTTATCAAGTTCTTTCCACAGATGTTAATGCCCATTTGCGAGAATATGCAACTTTTAAAGCCATCGGATATCGTCATTTTTATTTACTAACTATTATTTTTGAAGAAGCTTTAATTTTAGCAGCTTTGGGATTTTTCCCAGGGTTAGCCGTATCTTTAGGACTTTATCAGCTAACCCGAACAGCGACAAATTTGCCCATGTATATGACCATAATTCGTGGTTTACAAGTGCTATTATTAACTATAATTATGTGTGCTATTTCCGGAGTAATTGCTACTAATAAACTCCAATCTGCGGATCCTGCGGATATGTTTTAATTGCTAGTTTACTTGCTTTCGTACTGGCAGCATATTATTATACCGAAATTTCCCAAGTTATCTTGTTTTGGGTGGCATTTGTTCTGACTTGACCATTTGGGGCAACACTGGGGGATATTCTCACCAAACAACATGAGAAAAGCGGACTCGGTTATGCTACTATTGGCTCGTCTATAGTCCTGCTGTCAATACTTGGAGTCTGTGTTCTGTTGACAACTATCAAACCGAAAAGCAAGGGTTTTACACACCCTACTTATTTTTATGAAGGATACAAAAATCAAACCGAATTTCTATAAATCATCAATAATCAAAATTTAATGAATAAAAAGCGTCCTCCTGGTTTAGTGGCAATCGTTATCTATAAGGGATTTGTTGCTTTACTATTAGCGGCAACATCCCTCGTTTTACTTTTAGCTTTGAAAAATCATGAAGCTCTAATTATGCTCTCTCAATCCTATGTTTTAGAAGGAAAACTGGAGATAATTGAATGGCTTTTAGAAAAAGTCATTAATATCAAAAGTTCAACTTTAAAATTTAGTGGTATGGCTGCGGGAATTTATGCTTTAGTTACCGCAATTGAATCTGTAGGTTTATGGTATGAGAAAACCTGGGCAAAGATATTAGTTATTGGATTAGTTGGTATTAGTATTCTTCCCGAAATATTTGAGTTAATTCAAGGCTTGACAGTTTTGAAAATGTTAGTTTTCATAGTTAATATAGCTGTATTATGGTACTTATTTAGACATTTTTCTAAACATTAATTAAGCAAAAATGTTGATAATATAAACCGATTCGACAATTATCAAAGAATAGTTAATCTAGCTACAATTTTATTAAGCAAATATGAAAAAATTTTAGTTAGATAAATGAGATAATAGAAAAGTTGATCATCAAGTCATCGAAAATTATTAATAATGCCTAATTCTTCCGAACAGTTTTCAATTACACCTGATGCTTATGCACCTCGATTAAAGCGTCTACGTCAATTTAGTAAGGTATTAGATAATATAATTACCGTTCCGGGAACACAAGTAGGAATTGGTTTAGATCCTATTATTGGATTACTTCCCATAGGAGGTGATGCTTTAGGACTCATACTTTCATTTTATATTATCATTGAAGCTGCACAATTAGGCGTACCTACAGCCACATTAGGCAGGATGGTAATGAATGTAATTGTTGATTCCTTAGTTGGGGCTATTCCCATGTTAGGAGACTTGTTTGATTTTGCGTGGAAAGCTAATAATTACAATATTATTTTATTGGAAGAATCTTTAAAATCTCCTCAGCAAAATCAAAAAGCAGATAAATCATTTATCCTCATTTTTGCTGTGGGTTTATTTCTACTGGCTATTGTCTTAATATCCATCCCCGTGATATTACTAAGAATATTATGGCAAGTCTTCACTGGTAATTAAATTATCCTATAAAATTATGAAAGATTGGTGGCAAGATAATTTTCCTCAAGGACGGCAATATCTCGTTATTCCTGATGCTCAAGGTTATCCAATTCAAATAGCTTATGGTGAAAAAGGTCGAGGTAAACCGCTAATTCTATTACATGGTTTAGGCAGTTGGAGTTATAATTGGCGACATAGTATTGAACCATTATCTCAACATTTTCGGGTAATTTGTTGTGATTTTAAAGGTTTTGGTTTTTCCGAAAAGCCTGTATCTCGTCGAGAAGAAAATGGACATCAAATTATTGAATTAAAACGCATTATTCAAGCTTTATGTGATGAACCACCCATAATAGTAGCAGAATCTATAGGAGCATTAATTTCTTTAGGATTAGCTGGTAAAAATCCTGATTTAATCGGACGTTTAGTAGTAATTAATGCCCCTATTTTTACAGAAAGCTTACCTCATTGGTCTATGGGTTTACTGGCACAAACACCAATAGAGATTATCCATGCAGTTGATAATTTACGTCTCGCATATTGGTTTGCACCTTTAGTTAGAAAAGTTATGGGAACAGAAAGACGAAAGGTATTGTATGATCCTTCCCTGTTAACAGAGGAAGATATTTACTGGATTACTTACCCATTTATTGAAATTCCGGGAACTTTGGTAAAAGTTGCGGAAGATCTACAAATTGCTGCTCAAGAAATTGAGAGTTTGCGAACAAATCAGCCAAGTATGTTGAGTAATATTCAAAAAAATCTCAAAAATATTGAATGTCCAACTTTGGTATTATGGGGAGATCAAGATAGTTGGTTTCCTGCTAGTCATGGGGAAAAATTACATCAACATCTTCCCAATTCTCGGTTACAAATTTTGCAAAATTGCTATCATGATGCCTCAACTGGTTCTTCTACTGTTGTGAATGCCGCAATTTTGGAGTTTTTAAAAGATACCAATTTCTTTTAAATAAATCTGATTGGATTTTTATTAGATAATAATTGCATTGTCTGAAAATTAGCAGGATTTTCCTGATCTTTTACCCAATTTATCGGATTGTTGACAATGTATTCACGAATATTATTTAATGCTTCTTCATTGCGGATAATATGTTCATAATAATTACGCTGCCAAATTACATTTCCTTTAGCTTTATTCATCCGATTAATTTGGCGTGTAGAAACTGATTTATAATTTTGAGTTATTGCCGCCAAAGATTGTGGTTTTGTCCCATTAATTTTAACTGTTTCACCCGTATAGACTGTAGGGGCGAAGCATTGGCTTGATAAATTTTGTTGTTGTGAAAAATCTTGATTTGCCAATGCTTCGCCCACCACCTCAGAACTATCAATGATAATAATCCCATGTAAATGATTGGGCATGATCACAAATTCATCTAACTCGACATTTTTAAAATATCGAGGAATAGATAACCAAGAACCCCTTGCTATCTCGCCATTTGTATTTAATTTTATTTCACCATCTACAATTTCACCAAATAAACAATTACGTTGATGGGTGCAAATGGTGACAAAATATGCTCCCTGTTGAGTATAGTCGTATCCTTTTAATCGGATGGAACGGCGGTGGTGAATATTGGAATTGTAGGGCATAAATTTAATAGATGGATTTCTTTGTCATTTCTATGGGAAAGGGTGAAGCATTCGCCAATATAGTTTATCTGTTTGTTCCATATTTTTCTCGTGGAAAGGGTGAAGCATTCGCCAATATAGTTTATCTGTTTGTTCCATATTTTTCTCGTGGAAAGGGTGAAGCATTCGCCAATATAGTTTATCTGTTTGTTCCATATTTTTCTCGTGGAAAGGGTGAAGCATTCGCCAATATAGTTTATCTGTTTGTTCCATATTTTTCTCGTGCGAATGCTTCACCCCTACACAAAATAAAAAGAGAGTGGGAGGAGGCATACCAAAAGCCTGAAATCTCCCACTCTACATTTACTGCTGTAGCGTTTAGAAATATATACAAATACTGTCAAGTCATTTGGGGGGTAATGTAGCAAAAACAGTATCTATATGCGGTTAATATTCCCATTGCAGCAAATGTCAAACCTGATTATTGTGATTATTTTTGACTCCATCAATGGTCAATCAATTATTTGTAAATCATTGTTATTTATGCTTGAAAAATGTTAGCATAAACTCTGGTACTGCATGAAAAAAATCAATATGTAGTAGCCTCTAATAGCCACAATATTGAATTTGTTTATCTTGCATCAATGTAACTTAGGTAATTAAAACTTGGTTGCCAAGTTGGCACTTTCTTAAAGATCTTGTGTTTACAAGTTTCTAGAGGAATCGTGAATCTTGTCTGTCTCTGACAAATTCTGCATTGGTATTGAGGGGATAGATTTTCTCTGGTGGCGAAATTATGAGCAAATTTTTGCTGTCAGATGGAAAATTTGGGGATTTATGACGTTTCTGCGAGGAAAATTTTTGACTATTGCGAGTGCGTTGAATAGCTTTTGTGCCTTCTCTTGAGTTTTGCAGTAGGTAGAAAATTACAAAAGAACCACTAGAACAGCAGAAGATAACTGCAATTATCAACCATAAAGGTAGAGGATTACTCGGATCGGAAAATGTGGAAATGGTTGATTGTACAGGGATAAGTGGGGTTTCTTTTTGTTCTTTTTGTGGTACATAGCTAATATAACTCAGTTGATGATATGCAAAAATTGCAACTCCTATAGGAATTAGGAACAAACTCAAGAACCAGATCCCAGGGTACTTTATCAGTAGATTTACTAAAAAAACTCTAATAAATCTATTTTTTTTAAACTCTTGCTCATTATCCATCACGTTAATCACATCAATCACGCAAATCATTGTTTAGACAAGAGGAAAATATTTATTTTCCCTCTTTACCTAATCCGCTATCTTCTCTCCCTAATCCCCTTAATTAATTGGAGAATGTCTTGAAATTGCTAGTAGAATTAACTGATCTACTAATTTGGCAAAGGGTATATCCGTATTAGCCCAGAGTTGGGGATACATACTTGTAGAGGTAAAACCTGGAAAAGTATTAATTTCGTTGATGAAAATTTCTCCCGTAGCTTCCACATAAAAAAAGTCTACTCTGGATAACCCAGCCGCATCAACAGCCGCAAAAGCTTGTAAAGCCATATCTTGAATTTGTTGTGCTACCACCTCTGGTAAGTTTGCAGGAATGAATAAATCGGCTTTCCCTGGGGTATATTTAGTTTCGTAATCGTAAAAATCACTCTCAAAGGTAATTTCACCAATGACGGAAACTCTGGGGTTGTCGTTACCTAAAACTGCACATTCAACTTCTCTGGCCACAACTCCAGCTTCGACAATAATCCGTCTGTCATGGGTGGCTGCATTATCTAAAGCTGTTTCTAATTCTTGACGCGATCGCACTTTAGCAATTCCTACCGATGAACCTAGATTAGCAGGTTTGACAAAACAGGGATAGCCTAATGCAACTTCAATTTCATCACACAATTTGGGAAATACACAAGCATTTGACCAAACTTGCGCCCTCGTCACAGCTTTATATTTTACTTGAGGTAGTCCCGCTTGGGCAAAGGCCATTTTCATGGCAATTTTATCCATTCCCATTGCTGAACCCAATACCCCAGACCCAACAAAGGGAACTTGGGTTAAAGTCAATAAACCTTGAATTGTACCATCTTCGCCATTGGGACCGTGAAGAACGGGAAACCAAAGCTCAACTTGGGCAGTTTCGGGCGGGAATTGCCATAAATTAGGAGTTATGGAGGGGATTTCTTGGGGAACACCAGATGTTAAAACTTGTTGTGCAACTTCTCCTGCTTGCCAAACACCATCTTTTTGGATATAAAAAGCCAAAATTTCGTATTTATTAGCATTTTCTTCTAAACTGAGGGCTTGAGCGATCGCCCGTGCCGAAATTATTGAAACTTCATGTTCTCCAGAACGTCCACCAAACAGTAAACCCACCCGTAGCTTAGTCATTTTTTTCTATATCTCCACAAATCCACAATTTCCATTATAGGGAAAATGCCGAAAACCCTGGCATCTTCTTCTGTTCCCTGTTCCCGGCGTTGCTGATTAAGGGTATGAATTTTAGTCTCACGCAAAGGCGCAAAGACGCAAAGGTAAGGGTTTTAAAGGTTCAATTTGGGAATTTCATACCTCAATTCAGCAACCCCCCTGTTCCCTTCCCAAAATGTTCGATATAGCTTTGAATATATTCTCAATGTTCTCTCTTGCTTTTCTAGTCAAGTCTATGACCAAAATTTCTTAAAATTTCGGCTGAGGAAGCACAATTCTCATAATAGTTTGCGCCCCATAGATACTCTCAATGGAAAACTCTCCTCCATGTAGTTCTACCAATCTTTTAGCAATTAATAATCCTAAACCAGAACCTTGTTGTTCATACATTTTACGTTCAAACTGGACATAAGCCCCAACATTATTAATTTGCTCCTGAGTCATACCACGTCCATAGTCAATTACATACAAATGAAAGGCATTATTATGACTATTTCCGACAATCTTCACTGGTGTATTAGGCAGAGAGAATTTAAAGGCATTCTCAATTATTTCTTCAGTAATTTTAGCTATTTTTGCAGGAGATATTTGCGCCATACCATCTGAGATATCAATCGTTAAATCAGCTTCTCTATCAGCTTTTTTGGCAATTTCCCCAGCTACACTTTCAACTATTGATGTGACAAAAGTTTTAACTCCATTATTTCTCAGTGCTGCTACTTTTTCCGGGTTAGATGCTAATAACTCCAGGTCTGCATACATGATAAAATTCATAGTTAATCTATGCAAGCGTTGACCAGCTTTATGAATATGTTGTAGCATTTCTAATATTTCTGCCTGGTCAAATTCTCCATAGTTTGCCATCAATAATTCTGATATTCCTATAATATGACTGAGAGGGGTATTAATTTCATGGGGTAGTGAATTAGTAATAGAACTGCGTAAATTATCCAATTTTTCCTGAGTTTTTTGCTCAAATATTGCTTGTTTATTCAGTCTGGTAGCGATCGCTTGCAATAATTGATTAGAATTAAAAGGCTTTGTTAAATAATCATCAGCACCAAGTTCCATCCCTTTACGTAAATCTGACCACTCTGATTTAGCAGTTAAGAAAATTATAGGAATTGTTGCAGTATCACTATGCTGACGCAGTTGAGTTAATACATCATAGCCATCTAACTCAGGCATCATTAAATCGCAAATTATCAAATCAGGATGTTTATCTTTAGCCAACTCTAAACCCTGTAACCCATTTTCTGCAACTAATGTATCAAAATCTGACAAGTGCAATATCTGCCTAAGATTGTTTCTGATTTGAACTTCATCTTCAATAATTAAAATTGTATTCATATAGTTTTTTATCGTAATCAAATGTTAACTATATTACTAAATTAGCATGATTTTTAGCTCTTTCAGTATCCTTAAAATAATGATACGGAAAATAAAAAATCCCAGTTCACCACAAAATTCAATATATTTGTGTTACCCTAGTACAGTTGTCTAAAATCCGCACATCTGGGAATTCGGGTGTTTCTTAAATTGAGAAATGCACCTAGATGGAGGTTTAACCCGAATAGGAGTAACAAAATATGCCAGTAGTTTCCTTGGCTCAAATGATGGAGTCAGGTGTTCACTTTGGTCACCAGACCAGACGTTGGAACCCTAAAATGGCTCCTTATATCTACACCTCACGAAATGGTGTACATATCATTGACTTGGTACAAACAGCCCAGTTGATGGATAACGCGTATAATTATATGCGGACCCAATCCGAGCAAGGTAAAAAATTCCTGTTTGTTGGTACTAAGCGCCAAGCAGCCGGAATTATTGCCCAAGAAGCCCTCCGTTGTGGTTCTCACTACATTAACCAACGTTGGTTGGGTGGAATGCTCACCAACTGGGCAACGATTAAAACCAGAGCCGAGCGTCTCAAAGATTTAGAGCGGAGAGAAGAAACCGGCGCACTGGATTTATTGCCAAAGAAAGAAGCCTCTATGCTGCGTCGGGAAATGACGAAGCTACAAAAATACTTGGGCGGCATTAAAAACATGAGGAAAGTTCCCGATATCGTGGTTATTGTTGACCAGAAGCGGGAATATAACGCAGTTCAAGAATGCGAAAAATTAGGTATTCCCATTGTGTCCATGTTGGATACAAATTGTGATCCAGACGTTGTGGATATTCCTATCCCAGCCAACGACGACGCAATCAGATCCATTAAGCTAATTGTTGGTAAATTAGCAGATGCTATCTACGAAGGCCGTCACGGTCAACTAGAAGCAGAAGAAGATTACGATGATTATGCTGACGAAGATTATGAATATGATGAAAGTGATAGCACTGAATCTGAAGGCGAAGCATAAGTAGTCTGGCAAACAAGTAGGGGTTTAGCAGCTCTCATTGGTGTCAACTTAGGCTAGGGATAACTTATTTGTTTGGCTGCAACATTCCCGCCCAGAACTTAAGTTCCGGTCTAAAAACTAAAGTGCGTTAAAACGCACTCTGGTTAACTCAAAATCAATAATTATCCTATTTACGCTAAAATAGTCGGTTTTAACCGACTTTAGCTTTTAGACAGGGAATTTATTCCCCGGCTTCAAGGGACTGCTTTACCCCTACATCCATACTACAGATTGGGATATTTTTTTTGATTGGAAGTCTCTTAAATGATTTTCAAATGAGTCCTGATCGTCTGATAATCTTGAATAATATTTGTATCTGTCAAGTTAAGAATTGAGGCAATATGGCGGAAATATCTGCGAAACTCGTCCAAGAGCTACGCCAAAAAACCGGTGCTGGCATGATGGACTGCAAAAAGGCACTGAAGGAAAATAATGGCGATGTCGAAGAATCCATAACCTGGCTACGGCAAAAAGGTATTGCTAAAGCTGACAAAGGAAGCGCTCGCATCGCCGCAGAAGGTCTAGTAGACACTTACATTCAGCCCGGTGGTCAGGTAGGTGTACTCATAGAGGTAAACTGCCAAACCGACTTTGTTGCCCGTAACGACGCTTTTAAAGCCTTGGTTAAGAACTTGGCACAACAAGCTGCAACCACTGATAGTGTAGAGTCTTTATTGGCTCAACCCTATCTTGAAAAGTCCAGTGTCACTGTTGATGAATTCATCAAAGAAACAATTGCAACTCTTGGTGAAAATATTCAAGTTCGGCGCTTTGTGAATTTCTCTCTCACCACTGATACACCAGGAATAGCAGATAGCTATATTCATACTGGTGGTCGTGTTGGTGTATTATTGGAATTGACCGCTCAAAGTGCTTCAGCCGCTGCTAATGAAGAGTTCCAAAGTTTGGCTAAAAATGCAGCAATGCAAGTTGCCGCTTGTCCCAACGTTGAATACGTTAGCGTAGACCAAATCCCTGCCGAAATTGTCACCAAAGAAAAAGACATCGAAATGGGTAAGGACGACTTAGGCAATAAACCAGAGAACATCAAAGAAAAGATTGTTCAAGGTAGAATTGATAAGCGCCTCAAAGAAATGACTTTACTAGATCAACCTTATATCCGTGATCAAAGTATTTCGGTAGAAGAATTGGTGAAACAAGTAAAATCCAAAGTTGGCGAAGAAATTCAAGTTAGTCGCTTTGTGCGCTATGTACTCGGTGAAGGCATTGAAAAGAACGAAATGAGCTTTGCTGATGAAGTTGCTGCCCAAATGGGTGCTAAGTAATTTTGTGATTAGTCAGTGGTCAGTTGTCAGTGGTCAGTTGTTAAGAATATATACTTAATAATTGGTTGTTGATTATGGACTTTTATTTTTAGACTAATAACTATTCCCATTTACAGGCCAGCGCGTTCTGCGTGGCCTGTATTTTATTTAAATGATGATTATTTATTCAAAATCCGTATATTTGTAATACAGAAAGCAACTAACAACTAACAACTTGACAACTGACAACTGTACGGGCGAAGCATTTGGAGAACTATTTTTGGCAATGACCGATAATTTATCTTCCAAATGCTTCGCCCCTACCGACTACTGACAACTGACAACTGACAACCGACAACTAATTAGCTTAAAGTTATGACAAGAGCAATTGAACGGATAGAAAAAGATATTACTGAATTAAAAGAGGCGATTAGGGCGATCGCTCACGAACTCAATTTAGCCTATACTAAATATATAAATACCTTGGGATCAGCCTTACAAAAACAATTGATTTTGGCTAGTTATTACCTGTGTACCCAAGGGTATCCTGATGAATTTCTGAACTTATCACTAAATCAACGGCAAAAATTACAACAAAGCCTTCGTAAATTAAGTCAACAAGCCGCTAAAGAATTAATTAGTTATATTCAACCTCCAGAAGTTACCCAAACAGAAGCAGTTGTAGAAATTGAGGAGGAAGAAGAAAACGAAGAAAACGAAGAAAACGAACAACAACCTCAAGCATTAGATCCTTCTAACCCCATAGAACTAGTTGAATGGCAACAAAATTTAGAAGAAGAGATTCAAGAAACTTTAAAAAAAGTCTCCCAATCAGCTAATATCTTCATCCAAAAAACAGGGGTTTTACCCAAAAAACTACCAGAACCGATTTTAGTCGCTGCCACCGCTGCTGCTGCTTCTTCAGAAGCTTCTAGTAATATGATGCCCAGCCCTCCCAATTTATTAAACTTAGTCATAGAAATTAGTAATGAGGAAGATTCCGAAGATTCTAGCCTCACTCAGATTATGGCTATTCACTTACGACTAGGAGAAATAGAATTTGCTGAAGCAACACTATTGTCAGAACGCAAGGCAGTTCGTAATATTTTAATGCAATTGAATAAACTCGGACGAGAATATGAAAAAAGACAACGAGAACTTAAAATTGCTGAAGCTGAAGCCGCTTGGCGTGCCAGTTGGTTTGAGGATTAGTACCGCAGGGCGGAATGAAAAGTGCAAAATTAAAAATTAGAACCTGTATAGGTTATTGAAAATATATATCTATTAAAACTACATACTCCCTTGACAACTAACAACTGACAACTGTACGGGCGAAGCATTTGGAGAACTATTTTTGGCAATGAGCGATAATTTATCTTCCAAATGCTTCGCCCCTACTGACAACTAACAACTAACAACTGAAAACTGACAATTAACCAATGACTAATGAAATGCCCGATTGGATAAGATTACATAAAGCCTTAGCATTTGAGGCAGAAAAAGGCTTTATAGATTTAGTAGGTAAGCAATATCGCTTTAGTGAATTTCTTTGTTTGACTTTTGGTAATTTCCCAACTGCTTTACCACCAAAAGAAAGACTCCGCTGGCATCAAGTAGGAATGCAATTTGCCAATTATCCAAATTTAACATTACCAGAAAGACAACATTTAGTAGCAGAAGTTAGAAGATATCTAAATCAACTTCAACAAGAACTAGAAACAGAAGGACCCCAAATAAATTACGAATCTAAAAATCAACATCCCACAACTCCAATTGTTGCCGAAGTTAGTAAAAGACTAGCACCAACACTGGATAAACAACTGAGAGATTTACCAGAAATTGGGATTAGAAAATCCGAGAATTTAGGGCGATTAAATTTATATACAGTCCGTGATTTACTATTTTATTATCCTCGTGATCATATTGATTATGCCCGTCAAGTAAATATTAGTGACTTAGAAGGAGGAGAAACAGTAACTATCATAGCGACGGTAAAACGGTTTAATTTTTTCACCAGTCCTAAAAATAAGAAATTATCAATTTTAGAATTAATCCTCAAAGATAATACTGGACAAATTAAAGTTACCCGTTTTTATGCAGGTGCGCGTTTTAGTAGTCGTGGTTGGCAAGAAAGTTTAAAACGCCTATATCCTGTAGGTAGTATGTTAGCAGCTTGTGGATTAGTAAAAGGTGGTAAATATGGTTTAACTTTGGATAACCCAGAATTGGAAGTTTTGGCAAATCCAGGAGATACCATTGATTCTCTCACTATTGGGCGAGTTGTTCCCATTTACGCCCTGACTGAAGGAGTAATGGCTAATACAGTCAGACAGGCAATGATGATCGCTTTAACAGCAGCAGTGAATTTAAAAGATCCTTTACCTAAAGGTTTACGGGAAAAATATGCTTTGATGGAATTGAAAGATGCAATTCCTAATATTCATTTTCCTAAAGATAGTGACTCCTTAAAAATCGCTCGTCGTCGGTTAGTATTTGATGAATTTTTCTACTTGCAACTAGGCTTATTGCAACGGCAAAAAAAAGCGCGAGAAATTCAAACTAGTGCCATACTTGCACCCACAGGTAAATTATTAGAAGAATTTAACGAAATTCTCCCTTTTCAACTGACCGGCGCACAACAACGAGTTGTTAATGAAATTCTCACCGATTTACAAAAACCTGTAGCCATGAATCGCTTAGTTCAGGGTGATGTTGGTTCAGGGAAAACTGTGGTTGCTGTTATTGCTATTTTGGCAGCAATTCAATCAGGTTATCAAGCGGCGTTAATGGCTCCCACGGAAGTATTAGCAGAACAGCATTATCGTAAGTTAGTTAGTTGGTTTAACTTACTACATTTGCCTGTGGAATTATTAACAGGTTCGACAAAAATAGCCAAAAGGAGAGAAATTCATTCTCAGTTAGAAACAGGTGAGCTACCTTTATTAGTCGGGACTCATGCCTTAATTCAAGATAAAGTTAATTTTCAACGTTTGGGCTTAGTTGTCATAGATGAACAGCATCGTTTTGGGGTACAACAACGGGCAAAGTTACAGCAAAAAGGCGAACAACCTCATGTTTTAACCATGACAGCTACGCCCATTCCTCGGACTTTGGCATTAACTGTACATGGGGATTTAGATGTTAGCCAAATTGATGAATTACCACCGGGAAGACAACAAATTAAAACCACAATGTTAAGTGGTCAACAACGTCCCCAGGCTTACGATTTAATCCGTCGAGAAGTTGCCCAAGGTAGACAAGTTTATATAGTTTTGCCTTTGGTAGAAGAATCGGAAAAATTAGATTTACGTTCGGCTGTAGATGAACATCAAAAGTTACAAGAAAGTGTTTTTCCTGATTTTCGAATTGGGTTATTGCATGGACGCATGACTGCAGCCGAAAAAGAAGCAGCAATTCACAAATTCCGCGATAATGAAACTCAAATTATCGTTTCTACCACTGTGATTGAGGTGGGAGTGGATGTTCCTAATGCCACTGTGATGCTGATTGAACACGCGGAAAGATTTGGTTTATCACAATTGCACCAATTACGGGGGCGTGTGGGACGAGGTGCAGCGCAATCCTATTGTTTATTAATGAGTAGTTCTAGAAGTCCTGATGCTCAACAACGCTTGAAAGTGTTGGAACAGTCCCAAGATGGTTTTTTTATCTCGGAAATGGATATGCGGTTTCGCGGTCCTGGGGAAGTGATGGGAACTCGCCAATCAGGTGTAGCGGATTTTACTTTGGCTAGTTTGGTGGAAGATGAGGACATTTTGCTGTTAGCACGACAAGCAGCGGAAAAGGTGATTGAGATGGATGCAAGTTTAGCGCGTTGGCCATTAATGCAGGATGAGTTGAAGTATAGGTATGAGCGGCTAATGGGTGGCGCGATTTTGACGTAAAATCTTAGTTATCAATGTTGGCACTCCCCCCCAATTATTGAGGGGAATACAAATAGCAGGTGGTAGATCCGTAAACGCACATATCCCTGTTGTAAATTGTTCGCACTTAGGGATTGCCACAATGCTTTGATAATTGCTGCCATTTGTTGTGATCATCATTGCCTGAATCAATGCCTTAGCTTTCAGCATTATTTCGTGAAACTCCATTTGGGGATCAGAAAGTGCCACAATACCACCGCCAACACCAATCGAAGTTTGTTCTGGGGTCAGGACAGCGGTACGAATGACAATATTTAAATCGGCTGAACCATTCAAACCCAAAAAGCCGATTGCCCCTGAGTATACGCCCCGTGCTTCTTGCTCTAATCGATCAATAATTTCCAGGGTTCTAATCTTAGGTGCGCCAATCATAGAACCCCCAGGAAAGGCGTTCCGAATGCAGTCTACGGCACTCATATTAGCTCGTAATTGACCGCGAATTGTCGTCACTAATTGATGTACCCCACATTCCGCACCCCAAAATGTTACAGAGGGAAATTACGGAGATGAAAATCAAAGGGAGCATCAAAACAAACAGATAAAGTGAAAAAAGGCATTTGAGAAACAGTAAATCACCAAAAATGTCATCAAAATCTATTCTCAATAAGAAGCAATAAGAATGCACACCACCTGGAGAGGTTAATAGATAAGTGAAAGAAGATATTCAAGAAACAATTATAAGTTAGACTAATCAATTAAAGTAAAAAACGAAATTATAGACATAGTAAAATGGAGCTATAAATCAAAGAGATTAGCTCATCTTTACAAGAGAAATTAAATTGATAGAGATGATAATTAGCTGACTAATTGATAGTAACGTAAACAATCATCTGGTAAAAGACTCAAGATAAAATCTCTGTCCTTATTCCAATTAGAAATATGTTTCTCCTGATTGAGTGTAACCAAATGAATACACTGAAAGCATTGAAAAATCCAGCGTAAAGTAGGACGATTAGTTGCTTTGCCTAATTGATTTTTAATTGTTGATTTAGACTCCAAAAGAGCATTTCTAATATGACGTTGAGCCAAAGTATAAACCAGTAGACATAAACCCATAATCATTCCCAAAGACTCTATTCTCTCAGGACTTTTGAGGAAAATACTGTCGGCAAAAAATAATGGGTCTTTGAGAAAACCAAACCCCCTCTCACATGACTGCTGGGCTTTATATTCACTTAGCATAGAATCATTGCTTAGTTCCTGTGAATCTAAAACATTTGTCGCAATAATAAAACGTCCCGCACTCAGCAATTCTGTATTAATTTTACTTTCATCCTGGGAGACTGTAGCTGATATTTGATAGGATATTTCTCCTGAAGTATCTTTTTTATTAGATTTTACTTGAGTCACCGTACTTTCGTGAATTTGATGATATTTGAATTGTTTTGATAATTTTGATAATGCCTTGATAGCATCTGCAACACATGCAAATCTCTCTTGTGATAACTTTTTCAAATCTTGCACAGCTTTTGATTCTGCTTTGGTAATTTTTTGTGTGAGCTTATGCAGGTCTGATTCTTTTCTTTCTTGACTTTGCACTACTAACCATCTTTGTTCTATCCCTGCATAATTTTGGATTTTTGATGCTAATTTATATCCTGGTATTGTACTATCAATAAATTCTGATTCTGCTAATGTTGATATTAATGTTTTTGCTGCTTTTATGCTTAATGGTACTCGACATAACCAACGTAATTCTGACATCATTTTCAGGTTTGATTCTGTATATAAAGCAGCGTCAGCAACCATGAGACTATTAACTTCTAATTGTTTTTGATATTCTACTGCTATTTGACCAAAACATGATGAATCTGCTTGGTTTCCCGATGCTAGTTTTAAAAATATTGGGATGTCTCCATCTCCTGAACATATCATTTCTATGATAAACTGTTTTAAGTCTGGACGATGGTCACGAGAATAACCGTAGGTGATGGTTATTTCTTTTGGTGATTTTACTGCTAATTCTTCTAATTCTTGGTTATGTCCTACTTTTTGACTCTCAAATATTACGAATGGTAAGCTAGTGTTATACTGCCCATGCACGTGCATTGATGATGAGTCTAGATGTGATGTTGATAGTGATACTCCAAATTTTTGTGCTGCTTTTAAGGCTATGATAAAAAATAGTGTATCCAATCCTTTGATAAATAGTTTATCCATAACTCTCCCCAATTTATCGTCGTTGAGATATTCTGGTTTTACTCCTGCTCCTATTAAATGCTCACAGGCTATTGTTTCAAAATATTTGGGAAACATATATAACGGTTTGGAGACAAATCCTAACCCGTTTATTATCATGGCTTTTACCACTTGACCTGCATTTACTTTTTCGTCTTTTTCGACTCCTATTAATTCATTTATTATTTCTACTATTCCGATTGAATCTATGATTCCTGCTACTATCCCTAGATGGTCTATGTTCTCAATTTCTATTTCTTGAGGTTTTAATTTCACAACAGTTTCCTCTAATACTTCTGTTGTCATCAATTATTTCTTATTTGGTTATCAATTCATTTTTTTCTTTTGTTACCAAGTTTCACTTTATCACACCACGTCCCTTTTAATGCTACTTATTCTCATTAAGCATCTTAATTTTTGAATTGGCTTTAGTTATTATGTACTACTTTAAGGGCTTTTTTGATCTGTGACAGTTTGGGGTGCGGAATGTGGGTTAAAACCGGGTCAGCGGTTTGCAGTAATAAACTGGATGCAGTCCCACTAATTAGTAAATGTGAAATTCCCAACATTATCTAATTCTCCTTTCCTCACTTGGTAAACTGTAAAGCAGTCGGGAGAGTCCCAAGAATATAGCCGCAGCGATGCCACCAAATATATAAAGCCCACATTCCGCACCCCAAACTGTCACAGATCAAAAAAGCCCTTAAAGTAGTACATAATAACTAAAGTCAATTCAAAAATTAAGATGCTTAATGAGAATAAGTAGCATTAAAAGGGACGTGGTGTGATAAAGTGAAACTTGGTAACAAAAGAAAAAAATGAATTGATAACCAAATAAGAAATAATTGATGACAACAGAAGTATTAGAGGAAACTGTTGTGAAATTAAAACCTCAAGAAATAGAAATTGAGAACATAGACCATCTAGGGATAGTAGCAGGAATCATAGATTCAATCGGAATAGTAGAAATAATAAATGAATTAATAGGAGTCGAAAAAGACGAAAAAGTAAATGCAGGTCAAGTGGTAAAAGCCATGATAATAAACGGGTTAGGATTTGTCTCCAAACCGTTATATATGTTTCCCAAATATTTTGAAACAATCGCCTGTGAGCATTTAATAGGAGCAGGAGTAAAACCAGAATATCTCAACGACGATAAATTGGGGAGAGTCATGGATAAACTGTTTATAAAAGGCTTAGATACAATCTTTTTTATCATAGCCTTAAAAGCTGCTCAAAAATTTGGAGTATCACTATCAACATCACATCTAGACTCATCATCAATGCACGTGCATGGGCAGTATAACACTAGCTTACCATTCGTAATATTTGAGAGTCAAAAAGTAGGAAATAACCAAGAATTAGAAGAATTAGCAGTAAAATCACCAAAAGAAATAACCATCACCTACGGTTATTCCCGTGACCATAGACCAGATTTAAAACAATTCATCATAGAAATGATATGTTCAGGAGATGGAGACATCCCAATATTTTTAAAACTAGCATCGGGAAATCAAGCAGATTCATCATGTTTTGGTCAAATAGCAGTAGAATATCAAAAACAATTAGAAGTTAATAGTCTCATGGTTGCTGACGCTGCTTTATATACAGAATCAAACCTGAAAATGATGTCAGAATTACGTTGGTTATGTCGAGTACCATTAAGCATAAAAGCAGCAAAAACATTAATATCAACATTAGCAGAATCAGAATTTATTGATAGTACAATACCAGGATATAAATTAGCATCAAAAATCCAAAATTATGCAGGGATAGAACAAAGATGGTTAGTAGTGCAAAGTCAAGAAAGAAAAGAATCAGACCTGCATAAGCTCACACAAAAAATTACCAAAGCAGAATCAAAAGCTGTGCAAGATTTGAAAAAGTTATCACAAGAGAGATTTGCATGTGTTGCAGATGCTATCAAGGCATTATCAAAATTATCAAAACAATTCAAATATCACCAAATTAACGTAAGTATTGTTACTCAAATCGAATCTAAGACAAAAGATTCTCCAGAAGAAATATCTTACCAAATATCAGCTACAGTCTCCCAGAATGAAAGTAAAATTAATACAGAATTGCTGAGTGCGGGACGTTTTATTATTGCGACAAATGTTTTAGATTCACAGGAACTAAGCAATGATTCTATGCTAAGTGAATATAAAGCCCAGCAGTCATGTGAGAGGGGGTTTGGTTTTCTCAAAGACCCATTATTTTTTGCCGACAGTATTTTCCTCAAAAGTCCTGAGAGAATAGAGTCTTTGGGAATGATTATGGGTTTATGTCTACTGGTTTATACTTTGGCTCAACGTCATATTAGAAATGCTCTTTTGGAGTCTAAATCAACAATTAAAAATCAATTAGGCAAAGCAACTAATCGTCCTACTTTACGCTGGATTTTTCAATGCTTTCAGTGTATTCATTTGGTTACACTCAATCAGGAGAAACATATTTCTAATTGGAATAAGGACAGAGATTTTATCTTGAGTCTTTTACCAGATGATTGTTTACGTTACTATCAATTAAGTAAGTCGGCGCAAAGAAACCAAACTATGTAAAGATAAGTAAATACGGAAAATAAATCTAGTGAGGTGATTAAAATATGGGTGCTCGTTTAAGGGTATTTTTAACTCGTGAGCAAGATAAAACCCTGTTGAACCTAAGAACAAGGGATTTGCCGCAAAAAGTCAAAGATAAAGCCGAGGTAATTAGGTTAAATTCACATGGTTGGTATGTAGAAAAAATAGCTGCTCATTTTGACTGGACTCCTCAAACAATCAGAGAAATCTTACATAAATGGGAAAAACAGGGTATAGAAGGACTTTGGGAACTACCTGGTCGAGGGTGTAAACCAAAGTATGGTGAAGAAGACATAGTATTTTTGGAAGAATGCCTAAAAAAAGAACCACGAACATATAACAGTGTTCAATTAGCTCAAAAATTAGAAAGCGAACGCCAAATTCAATTGAGTCCCGACAGATTAAGACGGGTACTCAAAAAAAGGGGGTCATTTGGAAACGAGCTAGAAAGAGTCACAAAGGAAAACAAGACCCCAAAAACAGAGAAATTAAGCAAGCAGACTTAGAGATGTTGACACTATCTGCGGCGGCTGGAGAAATAGACTTGAAATATTTGGATGAATCAGGGTTCTGTATGTGGAGCGAACCAAGTTATACATATTATCAGCGAGGTGAGCAAAAACATTTAGAACAAACAAAGCGTCGTGGACGGAGATTAAGCATTATTGGGCTGATTCAACATGAGGTTAGCTTTGTTTACGGTTTAGTTATTGGTGGTGTTAATCGCAAATCTTATATCCAAATGATGGAACAAGAAGCGCAAGAAGCCGAAAAAAACGGACGAATAAGAGTGATAGTGCAGGATAACGGTCCAATACACCGATGTAAGGAAGTGCAACAGTTATGGTCAAAATGGGAGAGTCAGAACTTATATATCTTCTTTCTGCCCAAATATTGCTCGGAAATGAATCCAATTGAATTGGAATGGCAGCATCTCAAAAAAGATGAACTATCGGGACAAATGTTTGAGGACGAGTTAGACCTTGCTTATGCCGTAATGAATGGGGTTAAAGCCAGGGGAGAAAAAGGACAATACAGTACAGAACGTATTAAATTTAACGAACATACTTCTTCTTAACTTTTCGTTACATAGTTATAAACTTTTCCGCCGACCTACTTATTCACCTGTATTCATGTCAATGCTTAGGTTATGCCCCTCACAGTTAGGACAAATAAATTTGTTTTTTTCCTTGGCAGGTGTGAGGGTGTCTGCAAAGTTTCTGATATCGAAGGTTTGGAGGTTTCCGTTAGGCGTGAATTGTGCAACCATGACTAAACAACCTCCAATAATTGAATATTTTGAATAATGAACAGAGCAAAATCGCCAGAAATACCTGATTTTTCAAGCAGTTCCAGACTTTCGGATAATTTACGTTGATTGATTAATTTTTTGAGTTGGTAAAGTTTACCAACTTTCTTGGGAGAAACTTGACTAAATCCATGTAGATTGTGTATTATGGATGTAATCGTTTTTTTTCTTGACGGGGGACTGAAGTTAGGTAGAATTAATTCAGTCCCGAATTTTTTGGGCATACCAAAACCTCGTTGACGACATAGAAATATTTCCCTGCTGCTGGGTTCTTCAAAAAATCGCAGCTTGGGAGTTAAATTAATTGCCTTGACCCGGTGCTAGTAACACCGGTTTTTGGCGTATTTGGGGTTAGTGAATAGATGATCGCTGCTAGGTGCAGCCTCTAGATCACCCCGAAAGTCAATTAATTTCACTCAAAAAAACAACCGATTTGGGGATGACAAAGATATATTAATTGATTTTGGCGAAAATAGACTTTGTTTTCTCTTTTGGCGTGACTTGGGCGTGAGTTTGGCGTTAGGCGTGATGGTTTCCGTCGGGCGTTAGGCGATCGCTATTTCAACCTCAGACAAGTCGGTAAAGTTGGGAACTCGATATAGTTTATCTGGCGAAAAAGTCAGTTTGTCCGTCACAGTTTCCGTTTTCCGTGACGTGGCGGAAATTCCACGCCAAAATCACGCCACGCCTAAACTAAGCTGCGATTTTGACCGATTTAATACCCTGACTGCACCACTGAATTAGTAGCCATCGGTCAGAATCCTTGTCCAATGATGGCTTGAGCCTAAAAGCAAAAAATTCTTCCCATGCCTCTACACCGTGTTTTGTAACAAATTGTTTCTCAACTTCCTTAAATTTCTCCCAGTTACGTTCTGCTATAGCAGTCAGCATGGGGATTAATTCAGTGATAGATATAGAAAGTGTCGCTTCACTCATCTGGGTATCCCTCGAAAATACAAATTATTGGTAAAACTTCTGCCTCGGTATCAACGACTTCGACTAATCGGAGTCCCCGTTTTTTCCCTATCTTTTTACAGCGTTCCTCAGATGCGGCTGGTAGCCAGTACCTTGACTCCTTTACAGCGTCAAATTTACCTTTGGAACGTTTGATGTCATCTGTCATTGTTTGTTTTCAAATGCGATTCCTACGGAGCGCTTCGCTATCGCTCTAACTTGCCTTTGGATTTTGCACTTTTGGATTTTGTGCTGTTGAATTGGGATTTTGCTGTTCTAGCCAATTGAGTATCAGTTCTTCCATCACGCTATCCATAGTTCTATTTTGTAAGGCACAGGCAGATTTAAACCTTGCCCGCACTGTTTCAGTCACTCGACCTCTTACAAATACAGATTTTTCCATCTAAAAATATTGTTCATTAGTTTATTGATTCATTTTATTGCTTATCCCCCTTAATCGTGAAAATAATTTTATGCACCTGTTCACTTTTGCTGTTGTGAGTTATGATAGCACTATAACCTAAAAGTTGTAAATGCCTTAAAACCTTGTAATTCCTGCGGGTAAAGGATTATGAAGCATTTCTACAACCAACCAGGAAATACAGATAACGCAAAAAAGCCTTAGACCTGTAGTGGAACAATCCATTAAGGATATAGAAAACCCGACGGAACAGGAAGTTTTATCTGTAGTTGAGTATTTTATGACTACTGCTACCAGCTTGACCGTAGTTGATGACGTACTCCTAGAACAAACAGAAGTAGAGGGTGCGACTCGTTGTTAGCTGAATCACCAAATAGAACGAAAGGCACGGAAGCCACTTGGCAATAGATGCGTGGAGGAAGTGCCAACGGCGAATTTATTCGCGGTGACATGATAGAATTAATTAGCAAGTAGGAATAACCATCAGCGCAAAGAAGTGTTTTATTAAGGAGAAACCCCTGATTTATCTCGTCTCGGCATAGCTGTAGCCTGGGTAAGCAAGCAATGGTAAACCATGGAGCGTTTAACATTAAAAATTGATGGACTCACAAAAGCAGCAAAAAAAACAAAAGTAAGCGCAATTGCAATACCTGTCGTACTGGTAGTTGCCTTGAGCGTCTAGGAGGATAATTGACTATCCTTTTTAAGCAGGTCTTAAAGAATCTGCGTGTCTTTAGACCGCAGAGTGTCAAGGTACTCAGTCCGTACATAAGCTAACCAGCCCAATCCAATCATGGAAAAAGGTTGAACTCTCGGTCTGATATGGGTGTAAGTCCCATCTGCCAGACTCAGGTATGAATCCCTATCTGCCTACGATGACCCGACTCGGTTTCGGGAGGTCGAAGCTAGGAACAGGACGCAATCAGACATCCGTTGTGGGGTGACACTTGGCGTTAATGGGGAGTTCCCATGGTGAAACAGAGCCTCAAAAAGCAACTTATTCTGAAGCAGGACACAACATCAAAAACCTGACTTCATTGGAGATATTCCCCGCCGCACTTTTCTCTGGGTAGCGGCAAGAGTCCAGGGGTTCCAATAGTTGAATTGGCTACACCTAACGGAACGAACAATCAACCGAGGGAACGAATAAAAACGGGTTGAGGGTCTAAGGGCGGATTCGTTCCCTATAAGTAGGCTGGACGAGCAGCGGAATCCCTTCAATTCGGGTAGGATAGACCGTAATTGGTCTGAGGTGTTCAGAATACACAGATTGGAGCAGAGCATGATTAGACACAGAGATAACTAAGCGTGAATCCTGGAAGACGTTACCGTGGAAGAAATTCCGCCGTAACTTATTCCGCCTACAAAAACGAGTGTACAAAGCGGTTCAAGTTGGAGGCAAGCGTAAAGCAAAGTCCCTACAAAAGCTGATTCTGAAGTCAACCGCAGCTAGACTACTGGCTATCCGTCAAGTATCACAGCTAAATGCACAGGAATTAGACAGCAGGAATTGATGGCAAAAAGTCCCTTACCTTTAAGGAACGCTTTGAGCTTAATGAACTGCTAAAAGCATCCGTTAGCAACTGGAATCACCAGGGGCTAAGAGAAATACCCATCCCCAAAAAGGACGGTACTATCAGGATTCTCAAAGTCCCCACTATTGCTGATAGGGCTTATCAATGCCTTATCAAATACGCATTAGAACCAGCGCACGAAGCAACCTTCCATGCCAAGAGCTACGGGTTTAGGACTGGACGTTCAGCGCATGACGCTCAGAAAATTCTGTTCAACAACCTACGCTCAGACTGTAATGGAAAAGATAAACGAGTTATAGAACTCGATATTGAAAAATGCTTTGACAGGATAAACCACACTGCCATCATGGACAGACTCATCGCTCCTTACAGCATAAGACTAGGAATTTTCCGATGTCTCAAAGCCGGAGTTAATCCAGAGTTTCCTGAACAAGGAACACCGCAAGGTGGTGTGGTAAGTCCACTATTAGCCAACATCGCCTTGAATGGGATTGAAAGTATTCACAGATATCACAAGGATAATTACAGAATTACTGACAAAACCCACGAAAAAAGCATTATCGAACCATCAATCCGCTATGCAGACGACATGGTAATAATACTCAGACCACAAGACGATGCCACAGACATACTTGACAAAATCAGTCAGTTCCTAGCAGAGCGGGGAATGAAAGTCAGTGAGAAAAAGACAAAGCTAACCGCCGCGACAGATGGATTTGATTTCCTGGGCTGGAACTTTAAAGTCCAGAAAAACGGAAAGTTCAGAAGTGTCCCTTCAGTGGATAACTACAAAGCCTTTCGTAAGAAAGTGAAAGCCATCGTCAACAACTCGAATTATGGTGCTACCACAAAGGCTATGAAATTAGCCCCTGTAGTTAGAGGTTGGAGGAATTACCACCGCTTTTGCAAGATGAGCGGGTCGCGCAACTCGCTATACCACATCGAAACAAGAGCATTCAGGGTATTCAACAAGGAAACGAAACAGAACCGCTACACTAGCAAGCAATTACTAGATAAGGCGTTCCCAGCAGTTCCTTACTCCGAAAATAAACACATCAATGTCAAAGGTGAAAAGTCGCCTTACGACGGAGATTTGAGTTATTGGAGCGAGCGCAACAGTAAGCTCTATAACAACGATACCTCTAAAGCCCTTAAAAGGCAAAACCATAAATGTGGATACTGTGGGCTAAAAATGCTTAGTGATGAGAAGGTACATTTACATCATATAGATGAAAACCACCAAAACTGGAAAACTAAAAACCTTCTAGCCATTCATGAAAGCTGCCACGATTACATACACATGAGCAAAAGCGAAAGCTAAGAACATCGGGAGCCGGGTGCGGTGAAAGTCGCACGCCCAGATTTAACAGAGAGGGGCGGGAAATAAGCGCGACTTGAAAGGTCGTTTAGGACGGAGAGCCGACTCTCCTAGAGAATTCACACTCTCTACCCTCATGTAAAAAGACTCTTTTCAGAGTCTGGTCACGCCCAAGTAGGTAACGAAACAGGCGGAGTGCAGACCACAAACGTAGCCTTAACTACTAGCCTAAAACGTGGTAAGGAGCAAGAGGGAGTTCTCCTAAGATGAACGAAAGTGAATTGATGTCTAAACTGCGTCATCGCCCAGAGAGCCAAATAAGGCTGATAGGCTCTAACCAAAAGGTAAGTGGGTAGATTTATAGTTTTATTTTCTATGAATCGTGTGAATACAACTCCCACCGCAGGAAAATCAACATCTAACAGAGAACATACACCAAATGAAACGACAAGGTAAGCCCTACAGAGTCTATGGAAAGGTCGAAATCCCATAGTAAGTCAACCGTGAGGAAGATAGAACTCTCTGGAGGGTAGAGGATGAGAGAAAAAGCGAACGCCCGTCTGTAATAGATGGGATAGGGATTCAAACTTTGTCCCTGACCGAAAGGAATAGCAGACTTTTCTTGGGTCTTATGAGAAAGAGACTAAACAAAAGAAACTTAATTCGATGACAAGTTAGATGGTGTATGCAAGTACAACAAACGGACTAAGAAAACCGCTAGAAAACTGGAATCAGGTCAACTGGAAACAGATTAATAAAGCGGTTAAGAATCTGCGTCAACGAATCTTTCTCGCGAGAAAACTTGGTAACTGGAAGAAACTGCGAAGTCTCCAAAAGTTAATGCAAAGAAGCTACGCAAACCTAATATTATCTGTTCGGAAAATCACTCAGACCAACAAAGGCAGAGCAACGGCAGGAATTGACAAAGAAATAATCAATACCCCAGAGCAGCGAGTGAAGCTGGTAAACAACTGGAAAGGCGGCAATCAAGACCCCACAAAACGGGTAATGATTCCAAAATCCAACGGTAAAAAACGACCGCTCGGAATCCCAACCGTGCGTGACAGAATCGAACAGGCAATAATAGTTAATTCACTAGAACCCGAATGGGAAGCCATATTTGAACCAAATTCCTATGGGTTCAGAGCCGGAAGAAGTTGTCAAGACGCTATAGCACAAAACTGGATAAGATTAAATGCAAGTCCAAATGCTAGAAATACTTGGGTTCTAGAAGCTGATATTCAAAGTTTCTTTGATAACATTATCCATGAATCTATCCTCAAGCGATTAGGAAACTTCCCTAAAAGAAACCTAATAAAAGGATGGTTAAAAGCTGGATTTATCTTTGAAGGGAAATATCACCCAACAGAGACAGGCACACCACAGGGAGGAGTAATATCACCCCTTCTAGCCAACATCGGTTTGCATGGATTAGAAAACTATATAAAATCCACTAATTCCAAACTTGGCGTGGTTAGATATGCTGATGATTTTATTGTCACAGCTAGAGACAAAGGAAGTCTTGAAAAAGCCCAAATCCAGATTCAGCAATGGTTATCAGAAAGAGGACTGAATCTCAGTGCGGAAAAGACGTTAATCACGTCGATGGAGGATGGTTTTGACTTTCTTGGATTCAACCACCGCCATTACAATGGCAAATTGCTTATCAAGCCCTCGAAGAAGAAAGTCTTGGACTTCTGCAAACGAATTGGGCGAGAAATCAGAGCAATGAATGGGTGCGAACAAGAATCAGTTATAAAAAGACTTAATCCAATTCTTCGTGGATTTTCCAATTATTACAAAGGGGTTGTTAGTAAAAAAACTTTTGAATATATCAAAAGTAGAACATGGCGATACCTTTGGTGTTGGGCTAAACGTAGACATCCCAACAAAAATACAAAATGGATTCGGAAGCGTTACTTCAAGACAATAAATGGTAATAAATGGACATTCGCTACGATAACTAGCGACCGTAGAGGGAAAGAAAAGGATATAATCCTATTTCCGATAGCGTACACGCCCATCGAACGCCATGTAAAGGTCAAGGGGGAAGCGTCGCCAGATGACCCTTCACTCAAAGAATACTGGGAAAAACGCCACCAGAAATATGGAAAGAGCTACTGGGAGAAAAACTCTTGGAAGTATAAAATCGCTCAAAACCAAAATTGGAAATGTCCTATCTGTGGTGAACCTTTATTCAATGGAGAGGAATTAAACACCCATCACATAGTTCCCGTTGCTCAAGGTGGACAAGACGGCATTGAAAACCTACAGCACTTGCATCATGCTTGTCACAAACAGGAACATTCTAAAACCAAGTCAACTCGCTTGAAGTAAGGCTTGAGCCGTGTAAGTGCGAAAGTCTTATGCACGGTTCTTAGGGGAGGGGAGAGCGGTGACGCTTGAACCTTACCCGACTATTCCCCCTCGACTCTACCAATTAGAACCCACATTCCGCACCCCAAACTGTCACAGATCAAAAAAGCCCTTAAAGTAGTACATAATAACTAAAGTCAATTCAAAAATTAAGATGCTTAATGAGAATAAGTAGTATTAAAAGGGACGTGGTGTGATAAAGTGAAACTTGGTAACAAAAGAAAAAAATGAATTGATAACCAAATAAGAAATAATTGATGACAACAGAAGTATTAGAGGAAACTGTTGTGAAATTAAAACCTCAAGAAATAGAAATTGAGAACATAGACCATCTAGGGATAGTAGCAGGAATCATAGATTCAATCGGAATAGTAGAAATAATAAATGAATTAATAGGAGTCGAAAAAGACGAAAAAGTAAATGCAGGTCAAGTGGTAAAAGCCATGATAATAAACGGGTTAGGATTTGTCTCCAAACCGTTATATATGTTTCCCAAATATTTTGAAACAATAGCCTGTGAGCATTTAATAGGAACAGGAGTAAAACCAGAATATCTCAACGACGATAAATTGGGGAGAGTCATGGATAAACTGTTTATAAAAGGCTTAGATACAATCTTTTTTATCATAGCCTTAAAAGCTGCTCAAAAATTTGGAGTATCACTATCAACATCACATCTAGACTCATCATCAATGCACGTGCATGGGCAGTATAACACTAGCTTACCATTCGTAATATTTGAGAGTCAAAAAGTAGGAAATAACCAAGAATTAGAAGAATTAGCAGTAAAATCACCAAAAGAAATAACCATCACCTACGGTTATTCTCGTGACCATCGTCCAGACTTAAAACAGTTTATCATAGAAATGATATGTTCAGGAGATGGAGACATCCCAATATTTTTAAAACTAGCATCGGGAAACCAAGCAGATTCATCATGTTTTGGTCAAATAGCAGTAGAATATCAAAAACAATTAGAAGTTAATAGTCTCATGGTTGCTGACGCTGCTTTATATACAGAATCAAACCTGAAAATGATGTCAGAATTACGTTGGTTATGTCGAGTACCATTAAGCATAAAAGCAGCAAAATCATTAATATCAACATTAGCAGAATCAGAATTTATTGATAGTACAATACCAGGATATAAATTAGCATCAAAAATCCAAAATTATGCAGGGATAGAACAAAGATGGTTAGTAGTGCAAAGTCAAGAAAGAAAAGAATCAGACCTGCATAAGCTCACACAAAAAATTACCAAAGCAGAATCAAAAGCTGTGCAAGATTTGAAAAAGTTATCACAAGAGAGATTTGCATGTGTTGCAGATGCTATCAAGGCATTATCAAAATTATCAAAACAATTCAAATATCATCAAATTCACGTAAGTATTGTTACTCAAATCGAATCTAAGACAAAAGATTCTCCAGAAGAAATATCTTACCAAATATCAGCTACAGTCTCCCAGGATGAAAGTAAAATTAATACGGAATTGCTGAGTGCGGGACGTTTTATTATTGCAACAAATGTTTTAGATTCACAGGAACTAAGCAATGATTCTATGCTAAGTGAATATAAAGCCCAGCAGTCATGTGAGAGGGGGTTTCGTTTTCTCAAAGACCCATTATTTTTTGCCGACAGTATTTTCCTCAAAAGTCCTGAGAGAATAGAGTCTTTGGGAATGATTATGGGTTTATGTCTACTGGTTTATACTTTGGCTCAACGTCATATTAGAAATGCTCTTTTGGAGTCTAAATCAACAATTAAAAATCAATTAGGCAAAGCAACTAATCGTCCTACTTTACGCTGGATTTTTCAATGCTTTCAGTGTATTCATTTGGTTACACTCAATCAGGAGAAACATATTTCTAATTGGAATAAGGACAGAGATTTTATCTTGAGTCTTTTACCAGATGATTGTTTACGTTACTATCAATTAGTCAGCTAATTATCATCTCTATCAATTTAATTTCTCTTGTAAAGATGAGCTAATCTCTTTGATTTATAGCTCCATTTTACTATGTCTATAATTTCGTTTTTTACTTTAATTGATTAGTCTAACTTATAATTGTTTCTTGAATATCTTCTTTCGCTTATCTATTGACCTCTCCAGGTGGTGTGCATTCTTATTGCTTCTTATTGAGAATAGATTTTGATGACATTTTTGGTGATTTACTGTTTCTCAAATGCCTTTTTTCACTTTAGCTGTTTGTTTTGATGCTCCCTTTGATTTTCATCTCCGTAATTTCCCTCTGTAACATTTTGGGGTGCGGAATGTGGGTTTAAGAAGAATATGAAGAATAAATTAGTTGAATTGTGGGAAAAATTTATGTTAAGAAAAAGAGCTTTAATCGAAACTGTCAACGACCAACTATGGCTACGCCACGCAGGCTATCAAAATATTTCCCAAGTTGTTCATTCTCGTCATCGCAGTATTTCTAATTTTATGGTTAATATTATTGCGGTTCGGCTTCGCTCACCGACCACTGGTTTAATTGCTTATACTTGGCAAGATAAAAAACCTTCTTTAAAATTAGATAAACATGAAGTAACTTCTCTACCAGGTTTATTAATTTAATTATTTTCATGCAATTAAATTATGAGTCCAAAATATTCAATTTTGGATTGTTTTCTCTTGTTTATTTATTGTCAACAATCATTGCTAATTGAGAAAAGCCTGATATAATTAGTTTTCAGGATGATTATTTATATCGAACTCAGGTGATTGCGAAATGGCACGTCAATTAGGCGAATTAATTAGTCGCCGAAGACAATTAGTAGAAATGTCTACAGCCGAAAAGAATCGCTGTGACCGCGCTCGTGGTAAAGCCTTGGCAGATATTGAGGTCAATTAACTGCCAAGCAAATCTCTCGTTTAGTTGGTGTTGCACCAATTAATCATGATAGTGGACAACAAAAAATGCTAAAACTTCAAGTCTTTAGCATTGACACTAATAGACTGAGGATTTTGATTTGTCACTGATTGTGCTAATTTGCCATTAGAAAGAACAGCAATGGCACGGGTATATTGGGGATCGCTATTTGTACCAATTAAATTCGGATTAGAAGCTAATTGGCGTTCTTGAGTTTGGGTCAAGTCTAGCTTGATATCGGGGGCAATCCCTTTATGATTGATATCTGTACCATTGGGTGTATAGTAATGGGCAATAGTCACTGCTAAACCTGAACCGTCTCCTAGTTCATGGACTGACTGTACCAAAGCCTTCCCAAAGGTTTGACTACCAACAACTACAGCCCGTTTATTATCCTTGAGTGCGCCGGTGAGGATTTCACTAGCACTGGCGGAATTACCATCAACTAAAATTGCTAAAGGTAGTTTGGTAATGGCTGTCCGATTAGCTTGTGTTTGAGCACTCGATCCTTTGCGGTCTACGGTTTTGACGATATGACCGTCATCTAACCACATCCTGGCAATTTCTATACTCGCATTTAACAAACCACCAGGATTACCCCGCAAATCTAAAACGTAGGAATCAACTTTTTGGTCGTTCAACTTGCGAATGGCTACACGCATTTGATCAGCGGCATGAGAGCTAAACTCTTGTAATCTAATATACCCAACTTTCCGAGCAGCTTCTTGTTTGAGGGTATATCGGACTGTGGGAACTTCTATTGTCACCCTGGTTAATTTAACTTTAAATTTGTTATTTGGTCTTTCTAAATCCAAACTAACAGAAGTACCTATCTGCCCACGAATCAACTTTGAGGCATCTTCCACGCTCATTTTCAGGGTAGATTTACCATCAATTGCGATAATCTCATCACCTGATTTGAGTCCGGCTTTGAGGGCTGGAGAATTTTCTATCGCTTCAATAACCGTGAGGCGTTTGGTTTTTTCGTTAACTTGCATCCGAATCCCAATCCCGGATACTTCCCCAGATGTTTGACTAGTCAAGGATTCATATTGTTTGGGGTTCATAAACCGGGTGTAGGGATCACCTAGTTTCTGTAAAGCTTCGCGGATTGCTACATAAGCCTCGTCTTTAGAAGTATAGTCTTTACTTAATAGGCTTTGTCTGATTGCTTGCCAATCTTGTTGGTTAAATTTTTCATCAACATATTCACGATTCACCAACTGCCAAACTTGGTCAACTAAGGCTTTCGGACTGTCTTGTAAAGCCGCATGAACTGAGCGTGTCAAAGCTTGACCAAATACAGATATAGTAGCAGTTGTGGCGATCGCTCCACCAATCAGGGCAGCTTGGAGCGGTGAGTAACGTTTCGCAGATTGGTTCATGTATATTAGCTGAAATAGTTGTGTTTTTGACAGTTTATCAATCAGAATTTTCTGATGCTCGCTAGTTTTTTATCCTAATAACTTTGATACTTCATCTACCTTTTGGCTTTTTGTTAATGGTGAGTTAGATATTTTATTTGTCGGTTAACAAATACGGTTCGAGTTGATCAGTTTTTTTACAGAACAATCCAAGTATGTAACACTTAGGTGAGTGTCACTTGTAAATGCCCAATTATTTCCCTTCACCATAGCACTTTCTTCGCTGAGTAGCTGTGATTTGCCTCAATAGATAGTTAAAGTTTTATTAATTATTCATGCTTGATAAATATACTATCAACTTAATTCAATTCATTTCCAGGGCAATTTAAAAAAAATGTAGCGATTGTTACAAAAATTATTTTGGGAGTTAAATCTGCTCCTGATTTTTTGGCTGGGTTTACCAATATAACGCTAGTACCCCAAGGCGGAAGTCAAAAGTCAAAAGTCAAAAATAATATGGCGTTAGGACTTGCGCGCTGTACAAATTCACGATGATGTGCATGAACATTTCAGCATAGTATATTTTAGGTAAAGTTTGTTGATTTTAACCTAACTTGTGATTTATATACTTTCTATCATAGGCGATCGCTCTCAATCCAACTTCCCAAAATATTAACTTAACCCACGCAGGTGGGTTTTGTCTGTGTAGACGCGGTTTCTAACCGCCCTGATGCTATTTTATGTCTATTTTCAGTAAATTAAGGTAGAATATCGGATAAGTGTGCTACTTACCAAGATTATGAGCCTGTGCATCAATCCTAGCTGCTCAAAGCCGCAAAATCCAGATAATCGCCTCTTTTGTGAAACCTGTGGTTCAGGGTTGTTGCTACAAAACCGCTATCGGGTAGTAGTTAGGCTAGGAGGTGGTGGTTTTGGTGATACATTTGAAATCAATGAAGTCAGAACCAATAAAACCAAAGTTCTCAAAGTCTTAACTAATAATAGCCAGAAAGCCATAGAAGCATTTAAACAAGAAGCCGAAGTTTTAAGTCAACTTAATCATCCGAGTATTCCCAAAGTAGAACCAGGCGCTTATTTTGAACATTATTCTCGCAACAGCAAAACCCCAATTCATTGTTTCGTAATGGAAAAGATTGAGGGAGAAAACTTACATGAGTATATGAAAAAAAATAGTTTGCGTCCCATTAATCAAACTACAGCAATAGAATGGTTGAAAGATTTACTGATTATTTTAGAACAAGTCCATAATAAAAACTTTTTTCACCGAGATATCAAACCATCTAACGTCATGTTGAGGGTTGGAGATACTCAACTAGTATTAATTGATTTTGGCACGGTTAGAGAGGTGACAAACACAGTCATGATTCAGCAAGGTGGAGTTACCGGATTTAATTCTCCCGGTTACACACCTTCGGAACAATTGACTGGTAACGCTGTAAAGCAATCTGATTTCTTTGCTTTAGGACGGACATTTGTTTATTTACTCACGGGTAAAGAACCACTTGATCAAGAAATGTATGATTCTTATCATGCGACATTAAATTGGCGTAATTATGCACCGCAAATATCAAAAATGTTGGCAGATTTGCTAGATGAGATGATGCAAACTTTATATAAGGATCGTCCTCAAGATACCCAAGAGATTTTACAAAGGATAGCGAAAATAGAAAAAGCTTTACAACCACCACCTCCAAAACCTCAACTACAACCTCAACCTATTAAATATCAACCAAAACCAATTTCTCAGAAGCAGAAAAATACAACTCGTCGAGATTTTATCCAAACTGTGAGTTTAGTGGTTGGTGGTGCTGTTATCGCAGTTGTAGGACAAAATTTATTTTCTGGAAAGGAAAATCAAACCTCAACACCAAAAATTACAACTTCTCCAAATACTCCAACACCAGAACCAACACCAAAAATTACCACTCCCCCACTTCAAACCTTCAGTTTTGAAGTTGTCACCACAGACGCAACTGGAAGCATCACCAACCGCCGCAACGCAAGTGCAAAATACTTCACGGAAGACTTAGGAAACGGTGTTTTGTTGGAAATGGTGGAAATCCCAGGGGGAACATTTATGATGGGTTCACCCGCAAGTGAAGCAGGAAGACAGAATGATGAAAGTCCCCAACACCAAGTTACTGTTCCTAGTTTCTACATGGGGAAATATGAATTGACACAGGCGCAGTATCAAGCTATTATGGGAAATAATCCTGCTGGATTTAAAGGCAATAACCGCCCAGTTGAAAATGTTCGTTGGGGTGATGCTGTTGCCTTTTGTGAAAAGTTAAGTCAAAGAACAGGAAAAAAATACAGATTACCCAGTGAGGCGGAATGGGAGTATGCTTGTCGTGCTGGAACTACCACACCATTTTATTTTGGTGAAAGTGTTACCCCTGATTTGGTAAATTATGATGGTAATTATACTTATGTTTCTGCACCCAAAGGTCAATATCGCCAACAAACTACAGATGTAGGAACTTTTCCCCCTAACGTTTTTGGTTTGTACGATATGCACGGTAATGTGTGGGAATGGTGCGAAGATGATTCGCAAGAAAATTATATAAACGCGCCTATAAATGGCAGTGCTTTGATTAATCGAAGCAATATAAAGACGCTGCGCGGTGGTTCGTGGTACAACGATCCTGAGGATTGCCGTTCTGCTTATCGCGGCTACTACAATCTCGTCAACAACTACGGCAATATTGGTTTTCGGGTTGTATGTAGTGGTGCGGCGAGGACTTAGTAGCCCTTTACACTCTTGCTCTTTTGCCCTCTTCTCTTCTTTTTCTTCTTCCTTCTTAACCCACCGCCGTGAGGCGGAAAATATTTTTCTCCAAAAAGCTGATTTTGGTATCTGGATTCAGTATAGCACACATTTTTCATTTTGTCAGAATCAGGATGTCCAGGATTTGAGGATGTACAGGATTTGAGGATGAAGCAATTCTCATTTTGACAAGAATAAAATAAGGTTAGAATCACGGATTTAGACGGATTGCACTGATTTCACGGATTTTAGTAACTCTTATCATAGCAAACAACCTCATCCGGATCACGGATTTAGACGGATGGCACTGATTTCACGGATTTTAGTTACTTTTAAGTTAAAATAAAAGAAATAGCAAAGTCCTCATCAGTATATGGTTACATCAACACAACCAACAACCCAAACCTTATACGATCAAGATTATTACCTGTGGATAAGAACAACCATTAACCAACTTCGCGCAGGACAATTTTCTGTTGTTGATTTGGAGAATTTATTAGAAGAATTGGAAACTATGGGTAGAAGTGAAAAACGAGCAATTGAAAGTTTATTAATTAAGCTGCTTGTACATCTGCTCAAACTCCAATATTGGGATACTGAAAGAGAAAGAAATCAAGGACATTGGCAAGGAGAAATTAGAACATTTCGCAGACAAATTAAAAAGGCTATTAAAGATAGTCCTAGTTTAAAACCTTACATTTTAGAAATATTTGATGAATGTTATCAGGATGCTAGAAAAGAAGCATCAGATCGCTCAGAACTTCCTCTTGACATATTCCCCCTTACCCCAATTGCTTCTTTAGAACAAATCCTAGATGAAACCTGGTTTCAGTGAATATAGCTGCAATCATCAGACAATTAATTAAAACCCAGTTAAAATAAAAGAAATAGCAAAGTCCTCACCAGTATATGGTTACATCAACACAACCAACAACCCAAACCTTATACGATCAAGATTATTACCTGTGGATAAGAACAACCATTAACCAACTGCGTACAGGAGAATTTTCCGCGATTGATTTAGAGAATTTATTAGAAGAATTGGAAACTATGGGTAGAAGTGAAAAACGAGCAATTAAAAGTTTATTAATTAAACTGCTGGAACATCTACTCAAGCTAAAATGTTGGGATCAGGAAAGAGAAAGAAATCAAGGACATTGGAAGGGGGAAATTAGGACTTTTCGTATACAAATAAAAGATGAACTTAAAGATAGTCCTAGTTTAAAACCTTATATTTTAGAAATATTTGATCAATGTTATCAAGATGCTAGAAAATTAGTTAGTGACAGATCAGAACTTCCTCTTGACATATTCCCCCTTACCCCCATTGCTTCCTTAGAACAAATCCTAGATGAAAACTGGTTTCCTGAATATAGCCATCCTTAGATCCCCGACTTCTCAAAGAAGTCGGGGATCTTGTAGATCAACTAAAATAGATACTTAACTCACCTGAGTTCGACATAAGATAATTTATGTCGAACTCAGGTTGTAACACTCAAGGTAACATTAGCGACAGAGAACAGGTAATATCTGCACTACAACTAATTCGAGAAGATTTAGTCCGTGCTTTAAAAAGTGAACGGATTTTGCGCGATAATAAAAAACTGCTTGCTAATAACCAAGATTTAGTGGTAAATAATTTAGCTAATCTGCAAACCTTACAAGTTAGTAGTCAAGCTAGTGAATATGCTCAACTTCTTAATCAATCGTTGCAGATTGCCTTAGATGTCCAAGCAGAACTCAGAAAACTCGCAAAGGTGTAATCATAAATTTATTCCCCAAAATTAATGCTTAAACCCTACCAAACTGGAGAACCCTAAATGATATCTAAATTATTGAGTAAAACTCTTTATGAACAAGATTATCCCCAGTGGTTAGAAATTACCTTGCAACAATTAGAGACAAAGGATTTAGAAAATATTGATTGGGAAAATTTAATTGAGGAGATTGCGGCCTTGGGGAATGAACAAAAACACAAATTAGAAAGTTATCTACTGCAACTTCTTAAACATCTGCTATTGTACCAGTATTGGAGTATTCCCGACTGTAAAAATCATTGGGAGGTAGAAATTGATAATTTTCGGGTAGAAATCAGGAAATTAACCAAATCAAAAAACCTCTACAATTATCTATTAACCGTGCTGGATCAAGTTTATAATGATGCAGCCCGACAAGCAAAGAAAAAAAGTGGTTTAAATTGCTTTCCTCCAATTTGTCCTTACACAATTGACCAAATTTTAGATGTCGAATATCTACCACCATGTCCATATTTATGAATAACCAACCTAAAATAATTGTCCTTGATGATGATCCTACAGGTTCACAAACCGTCCATAGTTGTTTACTATTAATGCGCTGGGACGTAGAAACTTTACGTTTAGGACTAAAAGATGATGCTCCGATTTTCTTTATTTTAACAAATACTCGTTCTCTGACTCCAGAAACAGCCGCATCTGTAACTAGGGAAGTTTGTCACAACCTGAAACTTGCCTTAGCAGCGGAAAAAATCGCCGATTTTCTCGTAGTTAGTCGTTCTGACTCTACCTTACGGGGACATTATCCCATCGAAACTGATGTGATTGCTGAAGAACTCGGTCCCTTTGATGCTCATTTTCTTGTACCAGCATTTTTTGAAGGGGGAAGAATTACCCGCGACAGTATTCATTATCTAATTATTGATGATGTTCCCACTCCTGTACATGAAACAGAATTTGCCCGTGATTCTGTTTTTGGGTATAATTACAGCTATCTACCTAAATATGTGGAAGAAAAAACCAAGGGACGGATTAAAGAAGATCATGTTACGAGATTTTTACTCCCAGATATCCGTGCTGGTAGTTTAGAAAACTTATTACAACTTGAAAATAATCAATGTGCTGTAGTAGACGGTGAAAATCAGCAGGATCTTAATTCTTTTGCGGTAGATGTATTAACAGCCGCAAGTCAAGGAAAACGCTTTTTATTCCGTTCTGCTGCTAGTATTTTAACAGCTTTGGCTGCCTTACCACCCCAACCCATTGCTGCTGAAAATATGGCAAAATATGTGCGCGGTGGTAAACCTGGTGCAATCATTGTTGGTTCTCACGTTAAAAAGACAACTCAACAGTTAGAATCATTATTACAAGTTGAGGGAACGGTAGGCATAGAAGTTAATGTGGGTAGATTACTTGAAAATGGGGTAGATGAATCTGCTAAACTGCTAACCGAGATTCTCGAAAATGTCAAAGTAGTACATAATGCTGGTAAAACACCAGTAATTTATACTAGTCGGCAGGAATTGGCTTTTAAAGATGTCAAAACTAGGTTAGATTTTGGCAGTACAGTTTCAGCTTTACTTATGGATATTGTCCAGGGTTTACCATCTGATCTAGGATTCCTAATCAGTAAGGGGGGTATTACTTCTAACGATGTCTTGAGTACGGGACTGGCTTTAACTTCAGCCCGATTACTTGGTCAAATTTTAGCAGGTTGTTCAATGGTAATTACACCATCTGATCATCCCCTGTTTCCTAATTTGCCAGTTGTATTGTTTCCCGGTAATGTCGGCAATGCTGATGCTTTGGGAACGGTTTATCAAAGATTGATAGGAAATAGGGAATAGGCAAGAGGCAAGAGGCAAGAGGCAAGAGTCTTACCAATTACCAATTACCAATTACCAATTACCAATTACCAATTCTCAATTCTCAATCTTTTATGAAAATCTCAAATTTTAGTGTATTTTGGCTAGTGCTGCATGAATTCTGATTCTGCTAAATCTGAGGAAATAAAGGCTGAATTTCCTAATTCAGAATCTATTTCTCATCAGGTTGATCAAGAGGTAAATAATTCTCATTCTGTCGAAAATAATGTAGATGCTGGTAATTCTGCTAAATCTGAGGAAATAAAGGCTGAACTTTCTAAATCAGAATCAGTTTTTCATCAAGTTGATCAAGAGGTAAATAATTCTAACTCTGGCGAGATAAATCCAGATTTTGCTGATCATAAAGTAGAATCTGATCCTGTTATCCCTAATTCAGAGTTAAATTCAGTAATTGCCTTTTTAAAAGGTAATTCTGCTGCTGAAAATCCAGAATCTAATATGCCTAATGGGGGGGAATCTGGTTCGATTTTATCTGATTTACCAAGTGCTGATTTAGAATTACTAGGACAAAAGGTAGATCATAATATTCAAGTTCAGTTAAAAACTGAAGGAGAGCGACTATTATTGATTTTGCCCACGGAATCTCAAGTATCACCATCAGAATTCAGTTGGTGGGAAATTTGGCAACAAATGAAACAGCGTCTCAATGCAGGCGATCGCTTACGGAAACCAAATACATCCCTGCATCTAGTAGCAAAAGATAGATTGTTAGATAATAGACAATTGCAAGATTTGGCAGAAACTTTAAATACATACCAAATTCAACTAAAATCTGTAGCTACCAGTCGGAGACAAACAGCGATCGCTGCTTGTACCCTGGGTTATTCCGTAGAACAAACCCAACTCCACACATCCCTCACTTCCGATATTCAACCGACTCCCAGCGCCCTAGCAGATGCCCTCTATCTGCAAATGACAGTGAGATCAGGTGTAGAAATTCGTCATCCCGGTACGGTAGTTATCTTAGGAGATATCAATCCTAGTGGTATCGTCATTGCCGATGGGGATATTCTCATTTGGGGAAGATTGCGGGGAGTTGCCCATGCTGGTGCCGGTGGGAATCGGGAATCTCTGATCATGGCCTTGCAAATGGAACCAACCCAATTGCGAATTGCTGATGCTGTCGCTAGATCACCAGAAAAAACCCTCACCAGCTTCTTTCCTGAAGTTGCACATATTACATCTGAAGGAATTCGCATTGTTAAAGCCGCTGATTTTTCCCGCAGTCAATTAAGTAGTCGAACGCAATTAGTTACACAAAATCTGATCTAAAATTCTTGCTTAGTTAAGAATCTACAGCAGCTTTCAACATTCAGCAGTAAAATCCTTTGGGTGCAAGGCTTGATGATTAAAATTTGTACCTCATTTATCTGCAATATGCTGTATATGTAATTAATTTCTGTTAGGTTACTAAAGTTAGAATCAATCAATAGCTTTAAATATTTTATTGTTGTTCCCTGAACTCTCATAAAGCATTATCATGACCCGCATTATTGTCATTACCTCCGGTAAAGGGGGAGTGGGTAAAACCACAGTTTCAGCTAATTTAGGAATGGCTTTAGCCAAAATAGGCAAACAAGTAGCCTTAATTGATGCAGATTTTGGACTGAGAAATTTAGATTTACTTCTGGGACTAGAAAATCGGATTGTTTATACAGCGGTGGAAGTTTTGGCTAGGGAGTGTCGTCTAGAACAAGCTTTGGTTAAAGATAAACGACAACCTAATTTGGTACTCCTCCCAGCTACCCAACATCGCAATAAAGAATCCGTCACACCTGACCAAATGAAGTTACTGGTAAATGCCCTAGCACAAAAGTACGAATATGTAATGATTGACTGCCCCGCAGGAATTGAAATGGGGTTTAAAAATGCGACTGCACCAGCCAAAGAAGCCCTGATTGTCACCACTCCCGAAATTTCCGCTGTCCGTGATGCTGACCGGGTAGTAGGATTACTCGAAGCCCAAGGTGTCAAAAAGATTAACTTAATAGTTAATAGAATTAGACCAGCAATGGTAGAGGCAAATGATATGATGTCTGTACAGGACGTTCAGGAACTTCTCGCCATTCCCATAATTGGAGTCATCCCCGACGATGAGCGGGTGATTGTCTCTACCAATCGGGGCGAACCTCTAGTATTATCAGACACTCCCTCTTTAGCTGCCACCGCTTTTGAGAATATTGCTCGGAGATTGGAAGGGGAAACTGTCGAATTTCTGGAGCTTGACTCATCTAGTAAAAGTATCTTCTCTCGGTTGAGAAAGATGTTGTGGTCAAAAATTGTTTAATTTATTTGCCAGTGTTTCTGCCTTACACATACCCGCAATGATTCTTGAAATTTTAGAAAAATTTTTTGCTCGTAGTCCCGATAACAGCCGCGATGATGTTAAACGTCGTCTGCAAGTGGTAATATCCCATGACCGTGCGGACTTAGACCCCCAAACTTTAGAAAAAATGCGTCAGGAAATCCTGGAAATCGTTTGTCGCTATGTCGAAATAGAAACAGATGGTTTGGAGTTTTCCCTAGAAAGCAGCCAACGGACCACGGCTTTAATTGCTAATTTACCAATCCGTAGGGTTAAAGAAAGCCTAGATGAAACAGTTCTAGGAAATAGTGATATCCTACTGTAGGGGCGCAGGGTCTGCGCCCTGAATTGTCTTGGATTGGATATTAAAAAGCGAATGGGGGCGTTAATTTGGCCACCGTCCCATGAGGTGACCAATTATGGATAATTCTGACATTAATTTATCAAACAGGTCTGGGGTTAAAGATTGGGGTCCATCTGATAAGGCTTTAGCTGGGTTGGGATGTACTTCTATCATTAGCGAATCTGTACCCGCAGCGATCGCTGCCTTCGCCATAGCAGGAACAAACTCAGACCAACCCACGCCATGACTAGGATCAATCATGATGGGTAAATGCGTCAACTTTCGCAATACTGGCACAACCGATAAATCTAGAGTATTGCGGGTATATTGACGGTCAAAAGTTCTAATTCCCCGTTCACACAAAATCACATTGGGATTACCCGCCGCTAAAATATACTCAGCCGCCATTAACCAATCTTCAATAGTCGCCGCCATACCCCGTTTTAGCAGGACTGGTTTGGGTTGCGCTCCAACTTTCTTCAACATGGAGAAATTCTGCATATTTCTCGCCCCCACCTGAATCACATCAGCAACTTCGCCAATTTTCTCCAAGTCTTCCGTATCCATTACTTCCGTAATAATCCCCAGTCCGCTGACCTTCCGGGCTGTAGCTAACAATTCCAAAGCACTTTCACCATGACCTTGAAAAGCATAAGGTGAAGTACGAGGTTTATATGCCCCACCGCGTAAAAACTTAGCTCCTGCCGCCTTTACCCGCAGTGCTGTTTCTACAATCATTTCTTCATTTTCCACAGAACAGGGTCCAGCGACAACTACCAAAGGATGATGTTCACCAAACACCACATCACCTTGAGGACTATTCACCACCACTTCAGAAGCTTCTCCATGACGGAATTGACGACTGGCTCGTTTGTAGGGTACTTCCACTCGTAATACTTGCTCAATCCATTGACTCAATTCTTGAATGCGGGGCGGGTCTAAATCCGCAGTTTCCCCAACTAAAGCAATGACTACTTTATGTTGACCAATAATTTTTTCTGGTGTTAGTCCCCAGCTAGATAATTCTGTGGTAATCCGATTTATTTCTTCCTGTGGGGAACCAACTTTCATGACGATAATCATTTACAAGTTCCTTTTTTAAGTAAATGTTTTATTTGCTTTTGCTGATAACCGATTTGTAGCTTAAGTTGATTTTTCTGGCTCGGTATTTTCGATATTTCTATAAGGTTGTCTCAAAAATTCTTCTCGTGTCATCCATTGTTGGGATGTATGCCGGATGTGATAAATTACAACAGCATCACCTTCAATGCCAAAAAGAATCCGATAGCGTTTGGAATAGAGAAGATATCGGATTTCTTGGCCTACTATTTCCTTTTCTGGTGCAACCGGACAACGGTGAGGCATGGAAGAAAGAGTATCAATTGCAGCAAGTAATCCATTAAACCAATTAGCCCCATTTACAGGAGAATCTTGAGACATCCACAAGTAAAATTCCTCCGCATCTTCTAGTGCTATTGGAGTAATTCTAACGGGGTATTTCATGCTTTAACCGTAATTCTTCTAATGCTTCTACCGCATCTTTTGTCTTTCCAGCAGCAGATTCAGCTATGCCTTGGCGAATTTTTGCGGCTGACCTTGCTAATTCTAACTCATCGAGTAATTCTTGATAAGATGCTGCATCCTGCATGATCACGGATGCTTTACCATTAACGGTGAGAATAATTGGTTTGTGACTTGACTGTATTTGTTCAATGAACTGTCTAGCATTGCGTTGAAAGTCTGAAAGGGGGTAAATTTCCCGTGCATCAAGCATTATTACTTCTCCATGAAATTCTCATGACATTTCATGTTAACTTATTAGTGTAAAAATTTCAAGCACAAAAGAATATCCGATAAAAAGTTTTATTCAATAAGCGATAAAAAGTGGTGGTGTTGACTGAGATACCAGAAGCGATGGCTGCGCCCGCCAAAGGCAACGCTAAATTAACCAATCTCATCGGTAATTAATTCTATCCCATTACTTAATTTTTTACGCTTATATCTATGTTGGGATTAGATTTGGTGGAAGAACCAAGAGTTTATCCTAATAACCGTTTTAATCTTTTGTAAACATCATCATCATTGCGCTTACCAACTAAAATTACTTCCACTAAATCTTGATCTGGAAAGTATTTATAAACAATTCGATATTCACCACTATCTACTCGATAAAAACCCTGATAACCAGATAGTTGTTCACTATCAGTTGGTAAAGGTTCAACATTCAAAGCCAAAACCTTTTTTGCTATTTGCGCTGCTATTTTAGGTTGTAACCCATTGAGGAAATCAAGAACAGTTGCTAAACCATCAAGCCGCGCCATTAGCTAAATGCTCCAATGCAGATGTAAAAGCCTCTGTACCTACCATTTTTGATTGACTCAAAGCAGTTTCAGCATTTTGAACTAACTGCATATCTTCTAATTCTTGCAATCTATTAATTAATTTTTGGTAGCTATCTGCGGAAATAATGACATGACTAGGACGTGATTGTTTAGTTAGTAATACTGGTTCAATAGCGGCTTTGTCAAAAACCTCACCATGTTTATTTCGCGCATCTGTAAGAGTATAGGTTTGCATAGAATGGCTACTTTAGACATTTTGACTATATTTTAGCATAAATATTTTAGCAGTACTCATTGGTGTCAACTTAGGTTACAGATACTTCGACAAGCTCAGTACAAGTGGCTTATTTGTTTGGCTTCCACACCCGCCAGGGAATAAATTCCCTGTCTCATAGCTCAAGTCCGTTAAAACGGACTAATAAATTTTCCTAGTATTTAGTCATCTTTTAGATGACTTTCGCTATTAGCAAGGAACTTGAGTTTCTTGCGGGATGAAGATTTTGCGTTAAGTTGACACCAATGAAGCTCTTGCTTTACCCCTACCTTTAAAATCAAATTGATCTTAATCCTGTTCATCTTTTAATCCTGGACATTATCTCGACTTCGCTCGATAACCACCTGATTCTGACAATGTGTCTAAGAGGTTGTTTGAAAACTTTTTCGTGTGGTATCTGACACCCGCAGATCCCCCTAAATCCCCCTTGAAAAGGGGGACTTTAAGGAATTTAGCCCCCTTTTGTAAGGGGGGTTGGGGGGATCTCGATTAATTCTGATACTTTTCAAACATCCTCTAACTAGCAACTTACGTTATTAGTTTAATACAATACAATAAAATTGCAAAGTAAAATTTCAATTCTGTAATATGATGCAGCAAGATTGCAAATTAATCTAATTTAACTGTTAAATAAAAATTTATCTTTGTAATGCAATACAATAAAACTGCATAGTGATACTCTATTAAAGTTGAGTAAGCTGTTGTTAACGTCGAAACAAACGCCAGGAAAAGATAATGATACGTTTGATTAGTAGCTGTAAACGATGCAATAATAAAGTTAACACAACTGATAGGTTATTCACCAAACGTTTATAGAAGGGAAGAGGTATGAGTTGCTGTTGTAAAATTTGCAAATTGTTCCGAACGGTTATTGTAGTAGGGTGATTAGTTCCTAGCACTCGTTCAGACATAGCTAAAGCATCAAGGTAGAGAGGTTCAGCTTCACTGTATTTTCCTTGGTTATCGTAAAGAAGTGCTAAATTGTTCAAGCCAGTAGCAACATTAGGATGGTCGCCTGTAAATAGCCGCTTTGTCATTTCTAAAGCATCAAGGTAGAGAGGTTCTGCTTCACTGTATTTTCCTTGGCTATTGTAAAGACTTGCTAAATTGTTCAAGCTAGTAGCAACATTGGGATGGTCGCCTGTAAATAGCCGCTTTGTCATTTCTAAAGCATCAAGGTAGAGAGGTTCAGCTTCACTGTATCTTCCTTGGCTTTTGTAAAGACTTGCTAAATTGTTCAAGCTAGTAGCAACAGCAGGATAGTCGCCTGTAAATAGCCGCTTTGTCATTTCTAAAGCATCAAGGTAGAGAGGTTCAGCTTCACTGTATCTTCCTTGGTTATCGTAAAGATATGCTAAATTGTTCAAACTAGTAGCAACAGCAGGATGGTCGCCTGTAAATAGCCGCTTTTTCATTTCTAAAGCATCAAGGTAGAGAGGTTCAGCTTCACTGTATCTTCCTTGGTTATCGTAAAGATATGCTAAATTGTTCAAGCTAGTAGCAACAGCAGGATAGTCGCCTGTAAATAGCCGCTTTGTCATTTCTAAAGCATCAAGGTAGAGAGGTTCAGCTTCACTGTATCTTCCTTGGTTATCGTAAAGATATGCTAAATTGTTCAAACTAGTAGCAACATAAGGATGGTCGCCTGTAAATAAAATTTGACAAACTTTTACTAATTGCTGATACCAAAATTCTGCTACTTGATATAATCCTTGTCCTTCATAAAATCTTCCTAACCCTGTAAATACCCAAAAGATTTCATCAGCAACCATAGATACTGGTAAATTATTCGCTGCTGCTGTTTCTTGGTTAATTTCATCTATTAACCGTTTTCCTAAATCTTCCCAATGAACAACAACTAACTGGAAATTTTCAATATCTTGAGAAGTAGGTGATTGAGGAAGTCTTTTAGCAACGAATATCATAAAAGTAATAAAAGTTCTTTCGAGAATTGGCTGCTTTTCTCCAATTTCTGCTAACTGTTCTTGCAAAAACAACCGCACTAAATTATGAATTGTATAAGCTTCTGGTGATTCTTGTCCTGTTTGTAAAAAGTTAACTTGATAAAGTCTTTTTTTAGAAGTAGTTAATTCTTCCTCTGTCCAAATTAGTTGTTTTTCCTCATTCTCTACTTCCAACTCAATTACCCAAACTACCAAATCCCAAAGAATAAACTGAGGAGAAAATAAACTTAAAAATGCTCCCAGATATTGAGTTTGAGTATCCAGTGTTTCCCAAGTTAAATTAAAAGCGGCTTTAATTCCCAATTGAGTTTGATTGATAGTTTCTCTTTTTTGTAAAGCTGTTTCCGCTAACTTACGTTTTTGCAACCGTTCTAACATTTGAGTTAGAGAAAGTCCCAAATCTGTTGTTAAATAACTTCCGACTAAAATTATCCCCAAAGGTAAATTTCCCAAAAACTCACATATTTGTGTAGCGGTTTCTGGTTCATTGACAATTCGCTGATGATTTTTTCCCAATTGATTTTGTAAAAGTTCTAATGCTATTGGTGGTGATAGAACCTCTAAAGCTCGTTCTTGAATAGAATTAGGGTCTAAATGTTGTTGTCGAGTGGTTATCAAAACCCGAAAGCGTGTTTCTGGGGAAACAACATCTTGTAACTGTGTTAAATCAGTTAAATCATCAACGACAATTAAAACAGGTTTTTGTGTTTTTGGATATTGTAACCAACACCAAGCTACCTGTTCTTGGAGAGTTAGCAGCTTTTCTCCCTGAGTTTGGGGAATTTCCAGACCGAATTTTAATGTAAAAAGTTCAAATACTTCTGCTGCGAGAAAACGTTGTCTAGCATTAAACCAAATTATGCCATCATAATGATCTTGATATTCTTTCGCGTATTGAGTAACTAATTCAGTTTTACCCAAACCACCCATTCCGGTTATTGCTACATAATTTCCCCGTCGCAAATCTTCATGGATAGTTGTCAGTTCTGTTTCTCGTCCGACAAAATGAAGAGAACCGCGATAGGGTATATCTTTAATGGGAGTTAACTTTGTCCGTTTCCCGTCGGACGAGTCCAGTCAAAAATTAATCGTGCTTCCGCTTTGGTCAATTGTTTGATTTTGCGCTACGTTCATAGCTTTTTGGAAGTTTTGATTAAAAATTGTCCCTTGGGGTTGTTGAGAATTTGCAAAAGCTGCTTGAATCTCTTTGAGAATTTCTGCTAAATTTGCTGGTGGGTTAGTTTCTGCTAACTGGGTTAATTCCTGGATAACTTGACTAATATTAGGGTCTGCTTTCGCTGCGGTTTCTATGTCCAGTACAGCTTGACCATAATTAAGGGGTTGTTCTGGTGCTTGTTCAATAGCTGCGAAAGTTCCAGGTAGTCGCTGTTTCAACCATTCCGAAAACTGCTGAGTTTTGTGAGATAAGGTGTCTCCAATGTTTTCGCCAATTTTTTCTGTGGCTTTGGTAGCGAGTATGGTAGCAAGAGCAATAGCAACAGTTGTGAATGGTTCCATTTGTAATATTGGTTAAGGTATCATTTTTCTCCTCATGATTTATGATACATCTTTTTTGCCAACGCTTCACTACACCTTATATATTCCTCAACGCAGTCCTGTCTGAATTGTGGTTTAATCTATCTGCTATTTTTTTCTAAGTAAGTAGACGAAAATAAATCAAAGTAGATTAAGTAATGTAAAAAATATGGAGATGATTTCGTAGTAAGGGCTTCAGCCCTCAAATAAGGAATAAATTCCTCACTACAAACTTTGAATTATTCAAGCCGTTCTACTTATAACTAAGAGGGTGTTTGAAAAGTTATGGTTGATGTATCAAATATTTTTTACCCCACCCTAACCCTCCCCTTGTCAAGGGGAGGGAACTGGATTTTTATTGTTTCCCCCCTTTACAAGGGGAAAGGGGGGTAGCAATGTGATGAAAATTACGGAATACCACTTTTCAAACATCCTCTAAATTGGAAAATTAAATATTAATAATATCTTCATATATTTCTGCTATTTCTAGAATCAAGCCATTTCAATGGGTCAAAAATATCTGTGGTTAAATATATAAATACAAATGTAGCGCCAGGTATTTTTTGCTGAATATTGGGTATAAACTAGAAAAATACAGTCTTTTAAACTTGAAGTTAAAGTGATATAAATTCCACTTCAAAACTCATTTTCCAAATTACCCCACATTACAGTTATTACCTGGACGCTGCTTGTTAGACGTTCTTTTTCTGGGTATCACGCCAAACTTCGGTCATCCTTCCCCAGTTGGTGCTAAATTCATCAAAACCTAGAAAAGTTCCCGGTGTTTCTTCATCCCAAGAAGCAGAAAGAACACCATAGGTAATTCCCACCACACCTAACCCAAACAATCCCATATTCACCAATAAAACGGCGATAGGCGGAAGTTGGATATCAGCCAAGGTAACTAATAGATAGCTAACTATCAAACTAGTAATCCCTAAGGCTGTGGGAATACCGCAAAAACCAGCCACTCTGCGAATCATTCGCTGGCTGACTACTTCAGGAATCGCCATTTCTTGTTTAGAATAACGACGTTGCTGTTGCGGTTTTTCCTGGGGTGCTTGATTTTTAATGACGGACTTAGTTACAGTCTTAGCGGGTTTGGGACGCTTTTTGTTTGGCTCAAAAGGCAATGGACTACGTTCCGATTCTTCAGCAGCCATAAGAATTAGTTCCTAACCGCGAATACCGAGACGAGTAATTAAAGCTTTATATCTTTCTTGACTACCTGCTTGGATATAAGACAGAAGACTCTTTCTTTGACCAATCATCTTCAACAGTCCTCTGCGGGAGGAATGGTCTTTTTTGTTAGCTTGCAAATGTTGACTGAGCTTGTTAATGCGGTCAGTTAGCATGGCAATTTGAACATCAGCCGAACCGGTGTCGGTTTCATGAACTTGGAAGCCAGAAATTATTTCTTGTTTGCGCTGTTGAGTCAGAGCCATGGTCGCTTAAATTGTGATTGTTTTTAAATTTGTGTAGCAGTTTCCTATAATATCACACCCATCCATTGCTGTGGCAAATTTCTCTAGAACTCTTGACACTCTCAGGGCTTAACAATAGTTTTAAATTAAATCCTCTCATTTTCCAACTTTTCTCTACCGACCAGAGAGAAATTTGACTAGCCATACACTGAGCCAGCCTAAGAGAGCATACACGATAATTGCAATTAGGACATTGACATCAAAAACATTCGCTCCACCACCAGCAACAGGACTAATTAACAAGGTGGAAAATGGCGCAATGAAGGGAGCAGAAAGATTGTAAATAAACTGGGCAAAGGTATTTTGCGTATTTGCCCCGGAAAAACGCAGAAAGAAGCGTAACATCAGCAGGATTTCCAGCATTCCCACTAGCAGGTAAATGCTATTGATAATCCAGGCAAATATAGATCTCCGTTTGCCAGATTCAAGTCGTCCCTCTTCCTGTTGCAGTCGGAAACTTTCTTCTTCACTGCGAAGTTCTTGCCTTCGCTCAGAATTGCTTCGTTCATGAGGATTTCTATTCATAAGTTTGGGATTTTTATTAATATGGCTATAACTTCAGTGCTTGTATTCAAACCTCAGATACAGCCTTGCATCCTCAAAAATTAGACTATGCGGCGACCAATTAGTAAATTGTAAACTATTCCAATTAGAGCTAAAACTAAAAGCAGATGAATTAAGCTACCCCCGACATGAACCGAGAATCCTAACAGCCAGAGGACAAAGAGGACAACAGCAGCCGTCCAAATTAGATTAATCATATTTGCCTTTTATATAGTGTGTTACTACAGAAGTCTTTGGTTATGCAAATATCTTATCTGAACATGATTCAATCTCAATCCTCAAGAAGAGATAGTCCAACAGAAAGAGAACAAATTTAATAGACATCGACCGAATTTAAATATGCGTATCCTAAAACCCTTGTAGAGACGTTCCATGGAACGTCTCTACATTATTTTCTGGAGATATCCAATCTAATATTACTCCGGTGATTTGAGAGCTTGATCTAAAACTTGTCTAGCTTGTTCTGCTTTTCCCCTCGCTTCCTGGTAACGCAGATTAGCTTGAGCAAAATTTTTGAGAACTTTAAAACCTTCTTTAAGATGGGTTATTTCTTCCTCGGTGACAGATTTATCGGAAAACAGCACATCAATGGCTTGGCGAATTTCTAAGGCTTCAGTGCGTGATTCTTGGACTTTTAACTTCAAGGAAGCTAAATTACTGAGAATTTGCACTGCTTGGGTAATTTCGTCTTCACGGCTAGAAGTATCTGTAGTTGGTTCTTTCACCTCAATTAATTGTTGCGGACCAAATCCCTCTTCTAGTTCCGTTGGTAATTCACCAGCCTCCATGAGTTCCATTAGTTGATCCATGGCTTTATCACGGGCTTTAGCGGAATCTTTACCGGGAACAATCAGGATAAGTTCCGGGCTTTGAGCGAGACTGTACTGAACCATAGGTGTATATATAAATCCTAGCTAATTTGTGAAAAGTATGATTGCAATTAAGAATTGCAAAGAAAAGAAATTTTAGTTCAATTATACTGAATAAAGGTAAACCAAAATATAACAAAATGGCAAATTTATGACTCCCAATCCCGCCATTATGCTTTCTGTGGAACAACTGGGCTACCGAGTCACAGTTGGTGATGTAGCCACCCAGATAGGATTAAATATAGCTGAAGTCAACCAAAGTTTATTAGCCCTTGCTGCTGACGCTGGGGGACATTTACAGGTTGCAGAATCAGGTGATGTTGTTTACCAATTTCCCAAAAATTTTCGGGATATTATCCGCAATAAATACTTGCAAATCCGGTTGCAAGAATGGTGGAGAAAAGTTTGGTCTGTGCTATTTTATCTAATTCGGATTTCCTTTGGTGTCCTTTTAGTTGCTTCTATTTTGCTGATTACTCTGACTATTATCATTATCATGACTGCTAGTTCAGATCGGGATAATGACAATCGCAGTAATAATTCTAGAGGTTTTAATTTCTTTTTCTTTCCAGATTTATTCTGGTATTTTAGCCCAAATCATCGTGATAGCTACCAAGAACGACGGAGGGAACGGGGTGAAAATAATGAAATGAATTTTTTTGAAGCTGTGTTTTCATTTCTCTTTGGTGATGGTGATCCTAACGCCAATTTGGAAGAACGTCGCTGGGAAGAAATTGGGGCTGTGATTAGTAATAATCAAGGTGCTGTAGTTGCAGAACAAATTGCTCCTTATTTAGATGATATTGGCGCAAAATATCAACAAGAATATGAGGATTATATGCTGCCTGTGTTGGTAAGATTTAATGGAATGCCCCAGGTAAGTTCTGACGGGCAAATAGTTTATTATTTCCCAGAATTACAGGTAAGAGCAAGTAAAAAACAGCGGCGTTCAATATCTGAATATTTGCATGAATTTTCCTGGAAGTTTAGTTCTGCCAGTTCTGGACAACTTATGCTCAGTGCTGGTTTGGGAGGAGTGAATTTTGTTGGGGCTTTAATCCTGGGTAATTTATTGAAAAATGGCACAATTGCGACTCAAATTGGGGGATTAGTCGCTTTTGTGCAAGGGATTTATGGACTTCTATTAGCTTATGGTATTGGTTTTTTAGCTATTCCTTTAATCCGGTATTTTTGGATTAAACGACGCAATGATCAGGTTTCTACTCGCAATCTTCAACGTCAAGAACGAGCTAGATTATTAGCAGGTGCAGATGATTCTTTGCAGAAAAAGATCGCTTTTGCTCGTGAATTTGCCACAGAAAAAGTTATTGGTAAAGAAGATTCTGTTTATTCTACAGAAACAGATTTGTTAGAACAGGAATTTCAGAATAAGCAAATAGGGAACAGGGAACAGGGAACAGGGAATAGGGAATAGGGAATAGAAGAGAAATTTGCTTGTTTCTTCTTTCTTCTTTCTTTATTCCTCCTGACTCCTGACTCCTTCTTCTGCTACTTTGCTTGAATGGGTGTCAGGGCTACACCTTTGTAGTAATATCCTAAAATTTGCAGGTGGTTTGCACCACGTTTTGCTAATTCGTAAGCTCCCCATTGGCTCATTCCTAAACCGTGACCAAAGCCTAATCCTTGCAGAACAAAACCGCCATTTGCATCTTTACTAACAATAAACCGGGTACTTTTAATTTTGAGTGCGGTTCTAACTTCTTCACCTTGGAGAACTTTAGTTCCTTTATCACCAATGATTTTTAAGGATTTGACACTTTTGAAAGGTGAGAGAGTTTCGATAATCATGTCTTTGACATTACCAACACCGGAAATTCTGGCGCTAATTTCTCCTGGAGTGAAGGTTTTTACCCAGTTACATTCTTTGATCTTTTGGTCAAAGTCGGGAACAGCCCGCAGGTAAGGTTCTTTGCTAACCCAAACATCTTCAACGTTTTCAGTGTGTCCACCAGAACAAGCGTGAAAGACGGAAAGAATGATTTGGTTATTGTAGGTTAAGACTTTGCCTGCGGTGGTATCTGCTGCGGTGTAAGTTTTAGGAGATTCACTACTTACACCTTTATAAATTTGCCAACGGTCTGGACTATCCCCTAAATCGTAAACGGGATTTTTCCGCTGTCTTTCCCGTTCATAAAGGGCATAGGTACGGGCAGCAATGGCTTGGGCCTTGAGGGCTTCTTGTGGCCAGCTAGTATCCATTTCTCCACCAATGACGCTGTAGAGATATTCTTCTAAATCTACCCAGTTAACGGCAGTTAAACCGTTGGCTGTGGGTACTACTAGGGTTCTACCACGAAACCAGCGATCGCCAATATAAACATATCCCTTCTTGGTGGGTTCTATCCAAAATAACCCGGATTGCCATCTATCTAAAGCTACACCTCCAGGAACTGCTTGAGCCGCAAAGGCACTCATTCCTGGTAATTCTCCCAGAGTCTTACCACTACTATCTTTGACAATAGCGGTTGTGGAAGCACCGACTTTTACCTGTTTGACTTCTCTTTCAATTGCCACACGCAGAATTACAGATGCTTGTGCAGGAGCAAGTAATACAAACCACATCAGGATACCTATCCACCAATGTCTACCTTTAATCTCAGAAAACAAATTGCCTAATAACAGTGGGAATTTCATACTATTGTTTGATCACAAGCGTCTACTATTCTAGTTCAGCAATTCTCTAAACAGACAGATTGAGAACTGGAAACTCGGTAATTTTCTTTCTTCTTTCTTCTTCTAAACTCCTGACTCCTGACTCCTGACTCCTTTTTTCATGGTGTCAATATTTGGGGAGCATCATAAACTTCATTCCCAATAATACCAATTAGATTTAACTTGCTTAAAATTTCTGTAGCTTCCATCAGTTTATTGGGAGTAACTTTACCAATGCGTCCTACCATAATAATCCCATTACATAAAGAAGCGACAATTCTGCCATCAACTGCATCTAAAACAGAGGGCGCATCTATCAGCACTAAATCATAATTTTGGGCAAATAAATCCATTAATTCTTGCATTCGCTCAGAACTCAACAAATTTGCCACATCTTCTGGTATGGGTCCAGCAGTCAAAACATCAATAGCTGGGTGAATGGGTTGAATATAATTATGAAATGATGTATTAATATCATCAACAAGTAATAAAGATAAACCCCAATCATTGGTCAGCCCTAGAGTTTTATGTAAACTGGGAGAACGCAGGTTAGCATCAACTACTAATACTCTTTGGTGCATTCGAGCCGCACTAGACCCCAACCCTAAAGCCAAAGTTGTTTTTCCTTCTCCTGGTAGTGCAGAAGTTAACATCAATGATTTTAAAGGTAGAGAATTATTTAACATCTGAATATTCTGGTAAATAATATCTAAGTTCTGATGATTAGGTAAATTCTTAATAATTTCCTGATGAGAAATATCCAGATTTTTAGATTTATCTCTAACTATAGATTGGAGTTGGCTTGTCCAACTATCTTTACGTTTTCCTAATCTTGGTACTGACCCCAATAACTGAATATTTGTGAGATTTTGTAAGTCCTGAGTATAGAAAATTGCATTATTAAATTTTTCCCAAATTAAAGCTGCTGCTAAACCCAATATTGGCCCAATTAATATGCCGCCAACAATTAGCAACCAGCGCAAATTTCCTATATGTATTCCCAAAGCGGGTTCTTCTAAAATTTGCCAATTAAAACCTTCTTGAGCAATTTTTACACCTAATGAATTTTGCACTTGCGTCAATTGTTGCAGTGTTTTGCGATAAATTTCTACATTTGCAACTAACCTCTTATATTCTGTAATCAAATTTGGGTATTTACTCAGCAAGGAACGAACTTCTTGTTCGGATTTTGCCAAATCACGATCATGAGCAATTAGTCCTAATGCGTTCACTTTTAATTGAGTTAAATCATTTTCTAACTTAGGTATTATTTGTCCTGATAATTTTGATTTACTATTGATATCAACGGCTTTATTTTGTCCTTGTTGTTGTAATATTGTGACGATAATTTGTTTTTTTTGTTTCAGTTGTTCAATAATTGGATATTTTTCTGTGTAAAGTATCCGAGCTTGAGTTAATTCCTTTTCTGTTTGCTTAAGTTCACGAATTAAGGCTTGATATTGGCGAGATTCAAGGGAATCATCAATATTTATTTGCTTTTGATGAGAAGAAGCAATTGCTTGTTCTAGACTGTTATGTCGAGTCTGTACATCTTGCAGTTGAGCGCGAGTTTTTTGTCGCTGCTTTTGAATATCTGCTAAAGACTGTAGTAAAATTTTACTTTGTAAAATTGGATCAATTAAATTATTCTGTTGACGAAATTTTTCTAATTTTTTCTCGGCTTTTAATACATCTTTTTGCAGTTGCGGTAGATGGTTATTAGCAAATACTAACCCTTGATTAATCCGCTGATTTTTTTGATCGGTATTATAGTCCTGATATACTTTCTCTAAAGCTTGTAATACTCTTTTACTTTTCAGAGGATCTTTGTCTGTAAAAGAGATTGAAAATACTTGGTTTAAATTTTGATTAACTTCTGTATCTACTGGTAACTGAGTTAGTGATAAAGATGAAGTTTTATCAATTTTGCTGTTACTATAAATATCTTCTATGGTCATCTGTGGATAATCAGTATGAAGTAAATTTACAGCTTTTTGCACTAATTTAGCACTCAGCATTAATTTCACTTGACTACTGTAGTCAATAGATGATAACTGTGGTTTTTGTAAGTCTTTTGTCGTTTTTTCTGGCTTACTAGCTGGTAAAGATTTATCTGAATTATAACTTACCAATATTTGCATATAGCTTTGATAAGTTGGTTTAGTAGTAATGGCAAAGAGGCTTGTTACTGACATAACCGCACAAGAAATCCCTAGAATAAACCAACGGTGGTGAAGTGCAATCGCAGTTATTTTTTTGATATCAACTACACTATGTGTATAGCTATTAAGCAATTTTTTTAACGTTATCGCATTTGTAGCCACAATTATATTCCTCTCAAATTCAATAATATATCTGGAAGAAGATGATAATTAGAAAACTTTTAGAGATATTTGATACTCAATGTTTTCTGTTTAATAATCAATACTTATTCTTCCTCTGATTACAGATATACTTAACAGAAAATATTCAGCAAGTAGTTCTTGGCTAATACCTTCAACTAGATATATGTCTAATCAGTGTGAGGAACATAAATTTTCTGCAAATATTTATCTTGGGAGGAGGTACCAGCAATACCTTTAGAGGATGTTTGAAAAGTGGTATTCCGTAATTTTCATCACATTGCTACCCCCCTTTCCCCTTGTAAAGGGGGGAAACAATAAAAATCCAGTTCCCTCCCCTTTACAAGGGGAGGGTTAGGGTGGGGTAAAAAATATTTGATACATCAACCATAACTTTTCAAACACCCTCTTAGCAAATTTAAAAAAGCTTTAATTCTTAGGTTGGGTTGTTCGCGTCAAAGTTGCGTAGTGATGGCACTTATCCCTTGCGAGAGCCTAATATATGACTTAATAAATGCCTTGGGTTTTGCTTTGTTGAATCCAAGCGACAGAAGAAGAACTTTTTCCAGCTTGGTGCAATGTAAAAACAAAAAAGGCAAGCGTTAAAAACTTGCCTTCTATATAACTGGGGCGCTAGGATTCGAACCTAGGGATGGCGGGACCAAAACCCACTGCCTTACCACTTGGCTACGCCCCAATGAGTTCACTATAGAGAATATAGCAGTTCTCTTGGGATAATGTCAAGTGTTTTGGGAAAAAAGATTTTACTTAGGAAAGATCCCCGACTTCTTGAAGAAGTTGGGGATGTGCGGGAGTCTGAGTGGCTAAAATACGCGATGCTGTAGGGATGGCATTTGTCGGCGGACTTGTTCTAGTCTGGTAGGTTTGATTTCGGCGATCGCCACTCCCGGTTTTTCCCCAGCGTCTGCTAAAATGACACCCCAAGGGTCAATAATCATGGCGTGGCCATGAGTTTGGCGACGGTCATAGTTAGTACCAGTTTGGGCAGGTGCAATCACATAACAGGTATTTTCTATGGCTCTAGATTGCAATAATACTTGCCAATGGTCTTTACCAGTAAAAGCGGTAAAAGCGGCGGGAACAAATAAAATATCTGCACCCTGACTTGATAAATGTCGGTACAGTTCGGGAAAACGGACATCATAGCAAATAGAAAGGCCAATTTTCCCCAAGTCAGGGGAAGCATAAACAGGAGGTAATTCCAGTCCAGCCATGACGGTACTTGATTCTTGGTAGGTATTACCATCAGGAACATTGACATCAAATAAATGGACTTTTTGGTAACGGGCGAGTTCTTGACCGTTAGCACCGATAAGTAATGCTGTATTATAAACCTTACCGTTATGATCCACAGGGATAGGGAAGCCGCCGCCGAGAATGGTAATTTGAAAGCGTTGTGCCATTTTGTGGAGAAATGTTTCCGTTTCTTGGGCGATCGCATTTCCTTGTGCTAGTTTATCTTTTTCCTCTCCCATAAAAGAGAAATTTTCTGGTAAACTCACCAATTCCGCACCCTGACGCACGGCCAAATCAATTAATTCTTCTGCTTGTGCCAGGTTTTTTTGCAAATCAGGCACACTGGTCATTTGAATAGCGGCGGCTAAATAAGACTTCATAGATTCAAAAACAAACGGTAAATTGAGACAATGTAGATATTTGGCATTGGTGAATGAAAGTATGAATTTGCCTCACGCAAAGGCGCAAAGGCGCAAAGTTTAAGAGTTTCAGACATGGAATTTTTGCTTTTCATCTCTCAATTCAGCAACGCCAGATATTTAAATATATCGTCATATCATGCCATTTGAACTTCTAGAGTCACCGAGGTAGAAAGAAGGAGTTAAGAATCTCTCAAAAATCGTTTCTTTAAAGCCAATGGCAGATTTTTCGCCATTTCTAAACCTTCTGCATTTTGCCAATTAGTTTTTTCATTTAACCATCTAATTTCTAGAGGTAACAGCGATAACTTATGAATTTGACACTCTCATGGAGCCAAGCCACTGAGATTCTACTGACAGAATTAAATTAAGAGTTTAGCTCAATCTAATCTCGCTGCGACCGTCAAACGCCGCCTAAACGCTCAAAACAACTGCCAATCAAGGTGTCGAAATTGCGCTTACTTTTATGGTTTTCAGTGTTTTTAGAATCCATCACTAAGCCAAGACGCGGTACGCTCCACAACCTGCCATTACTCGCTCTTTTTTGTCCTACTGCCGTTAGGACTTAAACCTAACCGTTGTTTCATAGGAGCCGGAATTTCTCCGTACTAGGATGCTTCAACACGTAGATGTTTTTTGTTCTTACTCACGATTTAATTCTAACATACCACAGGGATTAAAATCCCTCGTGCCGTTTCCCTCTCAGGTCTAAAGACGCGCTCGTTTCCCACTTACCGCGAGGTCTTATGACTATATATAGAATCTTGGCCAGAAAAATTTACACCATAAACCTCTATTAACCGGACAATTACGGTATTATTCAGTGGAATTACGGTTAATCCAAATACCTCTTATTCCTGCGGATTTTGCCCCATAATAATCATCTGTTATACTGTCGCCAATGTGCCATGCGGCTTCCGGTGAACACTTGTGCTTGTTTAAGGCAATTTTAAAAATTTCTGGATCTGGTTTAGCAGCACGGACTTGAGTAGAAATGGTCACAGAAGTAAAATATTCTTTAAGTCCTAAACCTTGCAATACTAAATACAAACGAGAATCAAAATTAGATAATATTCCTAATTCAATTCCTAAGCGTCGCCAGTTGATTAAAGCTAACTTAACATCAGGATAAACATACCACGGTTCGGAAGTCCCAAAGTGGATATAAAGTTCGGTAAAAAAAGCGGGAAAATCGGTAAATTGTTGGAGAACTCCTGCACCTTCAAAGGTATTTAAAGCAATTATCTGCCACCAATCATATTCACGCTGGGGAATATCTTTGATATCTGCATCAATAAATATCGGTGGTGGTGATGCTTTGAAGCTTTTCATAAAGTTTTCATCCAAAATTTGGGCGGAAACTTCTACACCAAATTCTTGGGCGATTTGTCGGTAAATTTCCCCAACACTACCTTTAACACCAAATAATGTCCCCACAGCATCTACAAAAATAACTTTAGGCTTTTTCATAAAATGAATACTTTAACTAAATACGTAGCAATGATATCTGAATTTGTCCAAATCCCCGACTTCTTTGAGAAGTCGGGGATCTTTAATTACTTAGAAATGGCTTCTATTATAGGGCTAACTAACCAATTAAAACCGACTTTCAACTGATGATTTAAAGTTGGTAAACGATACAGATAAGCCAGCCGACGGGCTAAGTACGCAAAAGATCCATCTAATTGCACACCTAACCCGGTGAGGGTGGCGTTATCTATTCCTAAAGCCATCATTTCTCCTAATGGTTGATAGCGGAAGGGGAGGAGGGGACGATTGGTGATGGTAGCCCAGATATTCCAAGCGGTATAATCGGCTTGTTGAAAGGCGACTTGGGCGGTGGCGGGGACTTGTTTTCCTTCTGCGTCGAGACAGTCGGCTAAGTCTCCTAAAGCAAAGATTTCGGGATGTTCTATGGCTTGTAGTTGGGCTGTGGTGGTGATTTGTCCGCGCTGATTGTGCTTGAGGGGTAAGGCTGTGACAATTGGAGAAACTTTTGTTCCCACTGTCCAAATGACTAAATCTACGGGTATGGTGTCTACTTGATTTTTATACTCTAGGGAGATGCTATCTTGATTAATTGCTGCTACTTTGGTTTCTAGGTCAATAAATACGCCTTTACTATCTAAGGCTTTTTTGGCGGCTTCACGGTTAAATTCTGGGGAAGTGCGGAGAATTTGGTCGCTGAGTTCAATGAGGCGGAAACGTCCTTTTTCGCCGATTCTGTCTGCTAGTTTACAAGCTAATTCTACGCCGCTGTAACCTGCACCAACTATGGCGACACGGATTTTTTCGGGATTTGCTGCTTCGAGAATTCGCAGCCGTTCTTCTAATTTGTAGGCATCAGTAATAGTACGGAAAGGGTAAGCATGAGTGACAGCACCGGGAACTAAGTCTAGGGGGGTTTCGCCACCTAAGGCTAAGACTAAGCGGTCATAATTCAGTTCTGATTTATCTGCTAATTGGACTGTTTGTTTGTTGATATCTATGGCGGAAACAGCGGCTTGGTGAAACTGGATTCCTGTTCCTTGGAGTAATTCTGAGTAGGGTGGGGCGATTTCCCAGGTTTGGAGTTCTCTGGTGAGGAGTTCGTAAAGCAGGGGAGAAAAGACAAAGCGATCGCTCTGATCTACTAAAATAATCTCAGGTTTTGGTGTAGATTCCCAGGGTAATTGGCTTAAACGCAGGGCGGTATAGAGTCCACCAAAGCCACCACCTAGTATACAAATTTTTGTAGTTGGTTGAGTCATAGTTTTTTTGAGCAGTTAAATTTCGGTCAGATATTTATTTTAGTGTAATGTTTTATTACGGTTTCTTGCCATTAATCAACAATCCTGATATTTGCCTTTATGCAAATCAGGACAAATGGTAATTTTATTTAAGAATCAAGATTTGAACGCAGATAAACGCAAATAAACGCAGATGAATTAATAGATTGAATAATTCTGTGTTAAATGTTTTCCATGACAAACTACATAGTCGCTAATACAAATTCTCCTTCGTTAACAGAGTTATTTATGGATATATCATAAACCAAGCCTGTTTTCTCTGCATGAACATGAATAGTTGTGGGTAATTCACCGATTTTATTGAACGTAAGAATTTGATATAGCAAATCTCCCTGATTTACTGAAGTACCTAATGCAGCTTTAGATAAAATCATTCCTCCTACGGGACTCCAATATTTTTTTAGTTGACTAAGTGAACGAAAATTTGTTTGACGAGATATAGTTTTTGATTGGGTTAAATCCTGTATTTCTAAAATACTTTTTTGAGTTAAATAATTTTTAATTCCGCACACTCCTTTAGATACTGAATCTGGATTCATTTGCATTCCTGTTCCTAATTCTAAAGTCCATGCTTCTTTATCAAATATCATTTTTTGTCCGGTTAATTTTAATAAAGCATTCTCTAAAGCTAACCAAGGTTTGATAAATGATTCATCAAAAGCATCACCATCATATTCATCGAATAAAATGCTATAATCTAGAAGAAATAAATTAGCACTATCTTCTCGATTTCGGAAATAATAAAGGTATTCTATTCCTTCTCCAGTGTGACTATGTAAATCAATTACGTAGTCTGCATCTAAATACAGAGATTGCAGCTTATAACGATATTTATCAGTTAATTTGACACTGCTAGGGGCATTGATTTTATCTAAAAGACTATCGAAACTAGTTTGAATTTTTTGGGAAAAGTTATATTTAATTGTATCTATATCTAAACCAATTTGAGAACGAGCAAATTCTTCTATATCATCATGTTTTTTTTCATAATCCCAAAAAATTCTATTCCAATTTTGACTATCGTAAACATTGAATCTACCTGTTGAAAAATTATGAGTTCGTTGGTTAACAGCTAAGGGATTACAAACAGGTACAAGCCAAATTTCTCCTATAATCTGAGTATTATTTAATGTCGTTAAGAAATCAATAATTTGGTAAATGACAGCATTACCAACAATTTCCGCACCGTGTAAGTTAGATTGGATATATACTTTTTTACCAGATTTAGCCCCAATAAATTTATATACTTGAAGAGAAAGAAACTCACCAGAAGCAAGTTGAAAAAGGGGAATAGTTGCAATAGTGGCAATCATAAATCAAATCCCTAGTCAAACTAATAAACAGTTTACTACTTAATTTTGATGATTGAATCGGTGTTATAGCGGTTATTGGTTGAGTGAAATACAAGAACCCCCTCCCCGAAAGCGAGGAGGGGGCTTATGACTGTATCTTATTCTATTATGTAAGTTAAGTTAATAATTACCCTCCTGCGAGGGTTTTCAAGTAATAGCAAAGTTATCTTAACTTTCAGTAGTTGTAGAGGAAACGATAGGAATTTTTATTTCACTTGTAAATGTATCTAATAGTTTAAATGAAAATACCACAATAGCCGTTATTGAAAATAATGTCATCGCTAACCATAAAAGATGGTTACTGTGAAAATACCAACTAGCTATAGCTATAGGCATGAAACCTCCTACAAAGGAAATGAGGGCAGAATTACGTAACGTTCTTCCTTCGGTTAAACCTCCAAAGAATCCTTCCAGAATCACATTAACTGCAAAAAACCCCTGAAATGGTAACAACCATTTAACGTAGTTAGAAATGTTTTCAGTTACTTCAGTGTGGTTAGTTAATAGTCCAAATATAGTTTCTGGAAAGAGAATATATAAGATAGCAATGGGAATTGAAAGTAATAAGCTAGTAAGTAGACTAACAATTAGTAATGGTTGTAGCTGCTGTAATGTACCTTGTCCCTTAAAGTTTCCCGTGAGGCTTTGGGTGGCAAATCCTACTCCTTGAACAACAAACATATTAAAAGCTGCCGCTTGAAAAAGAACACTATTTTCTGCTAATATCTCTGTTCCCATTGCCGAACTGAGTTCAGTAAAAATGGCAAAGGTAGAGACTACGGCCAAACTTCTTATTAACATATCTCTATTTAGTTTGAAGGTAGCTTTAATAGCTGACCAATTCAAGACTTTTGGGATTACACCTGATACAATTGACCAATCAATGTGGAAGCAAACTATAATTAAACCTATTAATAATGCCACATACTGGCTAATAGCTGTAGTTAAACCAGCCCCTGTACTAGCCCAACCCCAGCGAATAATAAATAAGTAGTCCAGCACCACATTAGTTAGGCTTTCTATTACAGATATCAGCACCACAAAAATATTAAGTTCTCGGCCAAAAAACCAACCAACTAGAACAAAGTTAAGTAAAACCGCAGGTGCGCCCCAAATACGAGCTTGAAAATAGTCAAGACCGGCATCTTTTACCTCTGTTGCACCGACTAAAAAGGTAAACCCTACTGTTTGTAAAGGGTACTGAAGAATGAGGATGAGTATACCTATCCCTAAGGCAATCAGACCATTTCGGAGTAATACTAATAGTATGGCTTCTGGATCATCTGTTCCTACAGCTTGTGCTGTCATGCCGTTGCTAGAAGAACGCAAAAAATTCAAAACTCGGTATAAGTAGCTAAAGAGAATTGTGGCTAAAGAAACTCCTGCTAGATAACGGATATCAGGTAAATGTCCCAAGTAGGCTAAGTCTATTAAACCCGACAATGGCACAACAATACTAGAGAGAATATTCGTAAATGCCAGTCGGTAAAAGCGAGATAGGAAGTTATATTCTTCAGGGATTGTAAAATTCATCGTTCTGAATTGTTAATTTCTTGGCAATATTGTCAGTAAATTCTGGCGTTGATGAAACCAGGTATGAATTTAGGTGTAGAGACGTTCCATGGAACGTCTCTACAAGGGTTTTGAAATCATCAAAAATCATTTTCATACCTCAAATCAGCAACGCCTAAATTCTTATCTATCTAGCAACTGCTATATTGACCCTAGCTTGATGTTATAAATGCGCCAATGCCCAGACGTGGTAGGGAAATTCTGGTTCGTTATCTAGGCAATGAGAAACAGGATCATATTCGACCCATTGAGAGAAATTAGCAATGATACATTGGCGATTTCCCCAAGAACCAGTTTGAATGTTATCTAGAGAAAATCCACATTCATGGAGAAAGTATTTGAGTCCAGTTTCCGTCCAGCGTGTGCAATCTATTGGGTAATTATGAAGTTTCACCAAAAAAGGAACAGAGATGAGAAAATACCCTCCGGGGGAAAGCATGGAAATAATATTGCGACCGGCTCGATAGGGATATAATAAATGCTCAAAAACTTGTTCTGCAATAATTAAATCAAACTTTTTTGGCAAAGGTGCAGAACAAATATCATATTCTGGATAGTGGATATTTTCATATTCTTGAAACCCAAAAGTTTCCCAGTTCTTGCCTGAAACTTCTAATACTCGCCATTTTGAAAACGGTAAATTCTCTAGTAGCTTTGCCGTTTCCCGGTTCATTATGACTCGACTCCAAGTGATCCCCATAACTGTATTATTTGTACAAATTTTTACTAATATAAGTTTATTGTTGAGTAAATATGCGATCAAGTTCGTCTTGACTAAGAGCTATTAATGGCGTGAGATCAGGATTTGATAAAAAAGCTGGTCTTTCTTTGTTGGGAAGGGCGCTGTTTTCAATACTGCTATAGGTGATGACAAAGTTTCGGCGGTCCCAGGGAGAAATATTGGCAACGGAACCATGTAATGTATCATAGTGTACGAACAAAACCGACCCCGCGAGACCTTTTGGTGCGACTATTCCTTGCACAGATGCAAATTTGGCAATCGTTTCTGGAGCGACTGCTAAGGATGAATTAGTAGTTGAAGCAGAATTTGCCGCTTCGAGTATTCCCTGTTGATGAGAACCTGGTATGTAATATACTGGTCCATTAAATTCATTGACTTCATCTAAGAAAAGGATGGCATTTCCTCCTTTTGGTGAGGAAATTCGTTCGTAATACTGTGCAAATGCAGAATCTTGATGCCATCCCCACATCCCGCCGGTAAAAGCTGGTTTCATGACAATTTTACTGCGAAAAACGTACAATTCACTCGCAAAAAGTTGTTGTGCAACTGTCAATAGACGAGGGTGACGGACTAAATCTCGGAAAATTTTGTTATTGAGATGAGATCCATAGAGAGTGCGTAAGGTTTTTTGATCATCTTCTAAAACACGACCAACTGCTTCATCGTCCATGACATTGGGAATTTGATCACAAATTACTGATATTTCCTCACGGCTAAAACACTCTGGAATGAACAAAAATCCTTGTTCTTCATAACTTTTTATTTGTTCTATTGTCAGTTTCATTTTGCTCTTAATTAGAATTTACTGAGTTAATGCAGATAATAAAATTTGTACTATTTCAAAACATGAGAAGTGCTGTTCCTCTGTTTAAATTCTAAAATTTTATCTACTGCTTTTTGAGTGCCACCTGATTTGATCAAAGAATCAGTTAATAGATCAATATTACTACGAATTTTTTCATCTTTGATGATCTGTTCAACAAGCGATCGCAATTTCAATGGAGCAATATTTTTCTGTTTTACCCATACTCCGATATTTAATTCTTCTACACGATTAGCTACTAAATATTGATCCCCTCCCTGGGGAAATACAATCAATGGTACTTTGTGAATTAATGCCTCCCAAGTGCTATTAGTTCCCCCATGAGTAATGAACACACTAGCTTGTTGAAGCACTTGCATTTGAGGTACATAGTTGCTGACAATAAAATTAGGGGGAATTTTTCCCAATTCAGCAATATCTATAAATTTCCCCACAGACATGACTACCCTATACTCACTATTTGCAAAAGCTTGTAAACATTTTTGATAAAAAAAGGTTTTAGAATTATATAATGTCACTGATCCTAGTGAAATATAAATAATTGGTTTTTCTGCACTCTTTAGTAAAGGAAATTGAGAATCAACTGCTCTATCACTGTAGCAAGGTCCTGTAAAAATATAACTGGTATCAAAATATGAACGCTGGATCTGAAACATTTCCGATGTATAAACAATATTTAAATCTCCTCGCAAATTCATAGAATTTGGTTGTCGTTGAAATACATCTTTTTTGGTAATCGCCTTTAGTGTATATTTTTGGGTTAATTGCCGCCAAAGTCGTTGATGTCGGTAAAATCTTTGTAAATGTTTAACAATATCATTAATCGGGTAGGCTGCTAATAACAATGGTAGCGGGGGCAAAAAATGAGGTGGTAAAAGAAAATTTGTATGGAAGCAAACGCTAGGTATATTAAGTAAATCAGCACAGATAGCAGCCCATAAGCATTTAGCATGAAAAATAATTAATTTAGGGCGGTTGATTTTTAAATTTTCTAATAATATTGGTACAGCATCTAAGCAATATTCTATCAACCGCGATTGCAGTGTCGGATCTGAATCTTGTGGTTTCATGCTAGGCAGTGGTTGAAATCTAGCACCTGCTGATTCAATTTTATCTCGAAATTCATCGAAGTAATAATAATCTATTTTTTCTCCTCTATGAGCGAGTTCTTGAATTAAACCTAGAGTTGTATCAATCCGGGTGTAACTAGGAAGATCAAAGAAAGCAATATCTGCCATAATAGTAAATCCTCAGTAATTAAACCCACTGTAAAGCTTGAGAAATAAAGTCAATATGGGGAGCTTTTTGTGCCATTCCTATCCCTACATGAGTTCCATAGATCCCTTCGTTAACAACTGAATTTATTGACCAATCAATTGTTTCTTCAATCTTTTTATTAGCACCAAAGGCTATTTCTGTGAGATTTAAACCTCTTTCTAAGTTGTAAGTCATATCTAATAATACAGCAGTCTCATCTTTACCATCTATAATCAAATGAGTTATGGCATTATCTTCTATTTCTAGATATTTTTCTTGACTGAATTTCACCCTATCTGTAATATATTGCAAGGGCTGCCAATTATAATCTTTTGTTTCTTGAGTTGTAGTCTGGGTTAATATGCCATCAAAATAGAAAGTTCCATCTACAGAAAAGCTGGATTTATTTGCTTTTGTATTCACTACTGAACTTTCCCAGAACTCAGCCACAGAGTAAAACCATCCTGACTCCAGCTCCACGTCAGCATTAGCTATTTCTATATTCTCACCTAGATAGCATTTGAGCTTGCTTCCTCTTGAGTCTGATAAATATAGCTCACTTTCACTTTCAGCTATTTTATCGTATAAAATATCTCGAATTGCTAATGCTTGTTCAATATCACCTGATAATAGCTGATTAAAAGAATATTGAATTACAGGTAAGCTCCCATCAAATTTTACTGCTGGCAAATGTACTATGGTACTTTGAGAATCATGCCAGAGTTGTTTAAGTTTGTAATAGTAGCTATAATCTGAAAAGATTAAAAAGGCTGTTTGTTTACTCTTAAAGTCATAATCATCAAAAAAAATAGTTTTATATCCCTGCTCCTGGGAGTAAGCATGAATTTCATTACTATCAACAATAATTGGAATCTGTCTTTGAATAAAAGCTTGATAAAACTCTAAGATGTGCATATTTATTTAACGAATTACAAAACTTTATTGTCTTCAAGATATCTTAATTAAGTGTGAAAAATTAACAATTTTGGACAACAATTATGAGAATTGTTGTCCAACTGCTTAGACTAGTCTTAGAACCTGTAAATACTTACATTACTAATTAGTTTTCTGCAAAAATTACTAGTAAATATTACCAGTAAGCATTACCCAAATTGCTGCGGGTTTCTTTGTTAACTTGTTCAAGTTTACGTTTTTGTGTTTTCTTAGCGTTCATTTTAGTTGCTCCTTAAAATTTGCAATTTTAGCTACTAATTGGCGAGTTGTTTTTTAACTCGTTGATATCACTGTATCAGCATCAATTTGATTTAAGTAAGTCGGCCCAATAAAATCGATATATGTTTAGTTTTGTAAAAACCGTGAAACACCCTATTTATAAGGTATTCGTTAATTTATATTTCGTTATATAGATTGATTTTTTAACGCCGACCTAAGTAGGTCGGCGGAAAAGTTTATAACTATGTAACGAAAAGTTAAGAAGAAGTATGTTCGTTAAATTTAATACGTTCTGTACTGTATTGTCCTTTTTCTCCCCTGGCTTTAACCCCATTCATTACGGCATAAGCAAGGTCTAACTCGTCCTCAAACATTTGTCCCGATAGTTCATCTTTTTTGAGATGCTGCCATTCCAATTCAATTGGATTCATTTCCGAGCAATATTTGGGCAGAAAGAAGATATATAAGTTCTGACTCTCCCATTTTGACCATAACTGTTGCACTTCCTTACATCGGTGTATTGGACCGTTATCCTGCACTATCACTCTTATTCGTCCGTTTTTTTCGGCTTCTTGCGCTTCTTGTTCCATCATTTGGATATAAGATTTGCGATTAACACCACCAATAACTAAACCGTAAACAAAGCTAACCTCATGTTGAATCAGCCCAATAATGCTTAATCTCCGTCCACGACGCTTTGTTTGTTCTAAATGTTTTTGCTCACCTCGCTGATAATATGTATAACTTGGTTCGCTCCACATACAGAACCCTGATTCATCCAAATATTTCAAGTCTATTTCTCCAGCCGCCGCAGATAGTGTCAACATCTCTAAGTCTGCTTGCTTAATTTCTCTGTTTTTGGGGTCTTGTTTTCCTTTGTGACTCTTTCTAGCTCGTTTCCAAATGACCCCCTTTTTTTGAGTACCCGTCTTAATCTGTCGGGACTCAATTGAATTTGGCGTTCGCTTTCTAATTTTTGAGCTAATTGAACACTGTTATATGTTCGTGGTTCTTTTTTTAGGCATTCTTCCAAAAATACTATGTCTTCTTCACCATACTTTGGTTTACACCCTCGACCAGGTAGTTCCCAAAGTCCTTCTATACCCTGTTTTTCCCATTTATGTAAGATTTCTCTGATTGTTTGAGGAGTCCAGTCAAAATGAGCAGCTATTTTTTCTACATACCAACCATGTGAATTTAACCTAATTACCTCGGCTTTATCTTTGACTTTTTGCGGCAAATCCCTTGTTCTTAGGTTCAACAGGGTTTTATCTTGCTCACGAGTTAAAAATACCCTTAAACGAGCACCCATATTTTAATCACCTCACTAGATTTATTTTCCGTATTTACTTATCTTTACATAGTTTGGTTTCTTTGCGCCGACTTACTTATTGAATTAGTTTTGTATCACTATCTTGAGAATAAATGTCTAATTTATTTCAGATAAAGTTTTAAATTGTTCCTCACTAATACGTCCTGCTGCATATAAAGTTTCTGTAATTTCAGAAATTGTTAAAACTGCGTGTGCTTGATAACCATTTTCTCGCAATCTGTCTTTTACACCTTGTTCATGGTCCATAAATACTACAATATCATTGACATTTAATCCTGCATATTTTAACTTTTCTGCTCCTTCCATTACGCTTTTACCACTGATCAAAATATCATCAACAACGACAACAACTTCTCCAGGATTAAAATTACCTTCTATTACCTTGCGGGTTCCGTGTGCTTTTACTTCTTTGCGGGGAAAAATCATCGGGGAATTTAGATGTAATGATAATCCAGTAGCAGTAGGTAAAGAACCATAAGGAATACCGGCTATTCTATCATAAGTTAGGTCTTTAAGAATCTCTGCATAAGCAATTACTATCTGATGAAATATTTGGGGATTGGAAATGATTTTGCGGAGGTCTATATAATAGGGAAACGTAGCTCCAGAAGCTTGGACAAATTCACCAAACATGATACAACCAATGTCATAAAGTTGTAGAATTAAATCTAAAAGCGGGTGTTTATTTAACAAACAAACATCAGGAAACCAGACGGAACAAGTGGAGTTTTCTTGGGAAATTTCAGTTCTGAGATGATTAATTTCCGCCCTTAAAGATTGCAGTTGTGTAGATAGATTTTCACTTCCTAACATATCTTGAGAAACGGGAAGAATTAACCCATCACCATTATAATTTAATCCCGCTGATAGCAAGTTTTTAAGATTACCACCTTCAGACCAGATGCTGCGGGCTAAAATTACTCTTTCTGGTGCTTCTTTGCGAATTTTTGCTAAAATATCTGGCTGAATAGTTCCTACTTCTAAACCCAGTTGTTCAGGTGTTCCCCAGTTTTTTGCTTCTTTGACTACTTGTAAATAAAAAGGTGATTCCGCTGTAGGGTATTGCTGCAAAATCACTGCACCTGGATTAGAAGTTGTACACAAAATAAAAACGGCTTTATCGGGATAAACTAAAAAGGGTGCTACGTGATCTTGTCCTGCATAAGGACTCAATGTAATCGCATCAATTTGCCATTCTTCAAAAACAGTTTTAGCGAAAATTGTACTAGTATTAAGATCGCTATGTTTGGCATCTAATATAATCGGAATATGGGCAGGAATAGCTTTTAAAGTTTTTTCTAATAATTCCCATCCTGGAATACCTAAAGCTGCGTAAAATCCCAGAGTTGGTTTATAGGCACATACTAAATCACTGGTTTGGGAAATAGTAAATTCTAACCAATTCCACAGACTATCAATCATACTTTTGGGATCTGATTTCTGGGAATATCGTTCAGGGAGCATTTCTGGATTAGGATCTAGTCCTACAAATAGTAAACTCTGATTTTGAGCGATCGCCCCATTCAATTTATCGTAAAATTTCATAAGTTCTCCTAGCAATATTTTAACTTTAAGGCACTTACTAAAATACTAACTCGCTTTCTCTACTATTATATCATTAATGGTAACATGATTATCCGTATATGCGTTAATCTGAGGTAAATGTGGTCATTCCCTCCCATTCTGCCAAGATTTTAGCACTAATTCCTGGTACTTTATCAACATCTTGTAAAGAAGTAAATTTTTGCTGTTGACGGGCTATAATTATCCTTTGGGCTAACTTCTTACCCACACCAGGAAGAGTTTCTAGTTCTGCTTGACTTGCTGTATTGAGATTAATTTTAGTGGTAATTGGATTTACAAAAGATGATGGTTGTTTAATTTGAGGACATTTTTTAACTTCTGCATCTATTTTAGATTTAACATTTGCTGGTAAACCGGGTTTTATTTTACCATAAAGCCGGTTAAATTCCCGTTGATAATGTGCTGCTACTGTGGGATTTTCAATCACTATTAATGTTTCATCATTGCCATTATTTGCTGCTTCTGACCAATTATGTGAACCTGTAATAACAGTTTGATGATCAATAACTGCAAATTTATCATGTAATAAATCTCCTTTAGGTAAAATTGGCACTCCCACAGTAGAAATGGGATTTTTCCAAGGACGGTTATCAACTTCATATTTACAGTTATCACTTAAAGCAAATCCCATCATATCTAAACCTTCACTGTAGGGACGATAGGCAAATTGTGGTGCAATTAAAGCCCGAACTTGGACATTTTGATGATGACGTTCTTCTAGAATATTAGCAAGTTGTTGATCTGAAAATACAAACAATGCTAAATCAACAGTTTTTGTACTTGTAGATAAGGTTTTAGCAATTAATCCATTACTGCTAATACTCCAAGGTTCAGTGGGAGAAGTTGGAGAAAAATGAACTGTAACTTTACTGTTACCTAATATGATTGTTTTTGGTGCGCGGACAGGTTTCTTAACACCAAATTTACTATCTAGTTTTCCTCCTATTCCGTCACCCCACATAATATTAAATTCTTCCGTGAGTAAACTTGCTAATTCAGAACTATCAATTTTTAGTAAATTATTGGCATTTCCTAAACTACTAGAATTACTAAAATCTCCAGACGTATCACTTAAAGTAAAATTGGCAGAAGTAATAATCACAAACCGATGATCAACAATGACAAACTTATGGTGCATTAAACTGCTACCCTTTGAACCATCAGCAGTATCATCAATCCAAGGAATATTGGCATTTTGAACAATAGCTAAACCATCCCGTTGACTAATTTCCTCCGGTGTGATTTGATGATCTTGATTAATATCCACAAATTTCCGAAATTCTTGATATCGTTCCTGTTCTTTTTTTCCTAACTTAGTTATTTCCGCAGCAGTAAAACTACTCCAAGTCCGAGAATAAGTACTTTCTAAAATCAACCTTATTTTTACGCCATCCTTTTGTTTTTGTGCTAATATTTGAGCAACTTTTGGTAAACGTAACTCTTGGACAGCAATATCAACAGTAAATTTAGCTTGAGAAATAGTGTCCACAATCTGCTTTTCTAAATCATCCCCTAACCGGGTTTGCTGACGATAAGTCTCTTGATATTCCGAAGATTGGGAATTATTGAAGTAAACTTGAATTAAAGAATCTTGAGGTAAAGGTGCTAAACGCTGATTTGATGATTGCACTTGTTGACAACCACCTAAAGTGAATAGCAATAAAAAGATATAAGAAAAATAGCGGATTTGTGGGAAAATAGACACAGTAATCTGATCAAAGTAAATTACAGCGATTTTAATGTATTTATATCACACCCTGCATTAACTTCTTTCTTCCTTTGCGTCTTTGCCCCTTTGCGTCTCTGCGCGAAACTCTTATTTATTAATTTCTATGCAAATATATCTAGATTACAGTGCAACTACCCCAACTCGTCCAGAAGCGATCGCAATTATCCAAAAAATCTTAACACAACAGTGGGGTAATCCTTCCAGTTTACATGAATGGGGCAACCGTGCCGCCTTGGTTGTGGAAACAGCTAGAATCCAAGTAGCAGGATTAATTAACGCAGTTCCCGAATCTATTATTTTCACGTCTGGGGGAACAGAAGCAGATAATTTAGCAATTATGGGAGTGGCGCGGTGTTACACTATCCCCCAACATATGATCATTTCCAGTGTAGAACATTCCGCCATTTCAGAACCGGCGAAAATGTTAGAAAATTGGGGTTGGGAAATTACCCGTTTAGGTGTAAATCATCAAGGAAGAGTCAACCCCGAAGATTTAACCGCAGCTTTACGAGATAACACTGTTTTAGTATCTGTGATTTATGGACAAAGTGAAATAGGAACAGTTCAACCAATTGCTGAATTGGGGAAAATCACGAAAACACACGGCGCTTTATTTCACACAGATGCAGTGCAAGTTGCTGGACGTTTACCGCTAGATGTGCAGACATTACCTGTAGATTTATTGAGTCTATCCAGTCATAAAATCTATGGCGGTTTGGGTGCAGGGGCGTTATATGTGCGGACTGGGGTGGAATTAATGCCGCTACTGGGTGGGGGTGGACAGGAGAACGGACTGCGTTCAGGGACGCAAGCAACGCCCGCTATTGCTGGATTTGGAGTAGCTGCGGAGTTAGCAGCACAGGAATTAGAGACGGAAACAGGGAGATTGATCCTATTGCGCGATCGCCTCTTTGCCATTCTAGCAGATGTTCCCGGTTTAATACCCACAGGTGACAAAATTCATCGTTTACCCCATCATCTCAGCTTTTATTTAAAAGCAGCCGACGGGGAAAAAATTAGTGGTAAAACATTAGTAAGACAGTTAAATTTAGCCGGAATTGGTATTAGTGCAGGTGCGGCTTGCAATAGTGGCAAATTAAGCCCTAGTCCCATTTTATTAGCAATGGGATATTCTCAAAAAGTGGCTTTAGGAGGAATTAGATTAACTTTAGGGAAACAGACAACAGCAGCCGATATTGATTGGACAGGAATAGTTTTGAAACAGATTTTGCAGAGATTAATCCCAAATTGAATTGTCAATTGTTTACCAATTAAACACCTAATAATTTGTAGATAATGTTATTGACAAGAGTAAGCGCAAAAGCACCTAAAATTGCGCTCCAAATGCCATAACGTAACCGGAAACCATCTACTAACCAAGCAGCAATACTAAAACAAGCAACAGCAATCATGAAAGTGAAGATACCAGATAATAAGTCAAAGGTGGCTAAATTTGGTATCACAAACAAAACTTTGAGAACTGGCTTAACTAGCGCTGTAATAATACCTAAAACTGCTGCGGAAAAAATTGCCTTTTCTGGAGTATCAATTTCCACTCCTAAAGGTAATTTACTAATAATCCACAAGCTAACAGCCGTGACTAACCAAACAATTAACAGCGTCGTAATATCCATTACCAGAACCCCACAAAACGTGAATGTTGATATGACGATAAATACCTGGTTGACTTGGTTTCTTGATCTAAAAATCTTTGTAGCTTAACCAATTATTTATAAATTAGCAGCATTTTTGATGAGAACCGAAATTTATTCTAGATATCTTTAGGTTTACTATAAACCACCAGATCCCCGACTTCTTAGAGAAGTCGGGGATCTGACTTTTGCACGGAATTCTTTGTCTTTTATTTACCACCGTAGAAAAAAGCAATTTCCTTTTCTTTCAAAGGTGCAAAACCAGCTTCAACTAGTTTTTGATCAAGTTCAGCTTGGGGGATGTGTTTAGCACCAATGCGAACAATGCGAGAACGCATGGTATTGGATACACCGCTGCGTTGTCTGCTTGATTCTAAACCCATAACTTGTTCATATAGGTCTAATTTAACTATGGGAATAGGAGAACCATCAAAATCAATTCCCCTTGATATCGCTCTATCAATAGCATCAGCACCCGTGGTATTTTCAGTAGTCATGGTAACGTATTTTCAAAGATGTTGAAATATTTTACCAGGGAATAGGGAACAGGGACGGTTCAGCTAGAATAAATTTTTCCGCTAGTTCTGATATATAATTAACTTATCGCTTGATTAATTTACATTAATTTGCTATGGATTCTTTAAGCCTACGCGCAAAAGTTATTACAGAAATAAATCTTTTCCCAGAAGATAAATTGGCAGAATTATATCACTTTATTCATTATTTTCGATTAGGTGTAGAAATTTCTCAAGTTTCCCTCAATCCAACTATACAGGTTAAAATTCAGCTAAAATAATTAAACAGCATAAAGGAGGTTTAATGATCATGCAGGCTATTTTTTGGACCCTAGAAGAAGTTGCCCAAAGGGCTAAACAATTTTACGAAAATGGCATTCGTCAACAAGTGGAATGTGATGATCACATTGGCAAAATGATTGTAATTGATGCGGAAACCGGTGAATACGGAATTGATAAAACTGGCGTAGAAACTGCATTAAAGTTAAAGCAAAAGAAACCAAATGCCAGATTATTTACGATGCGGATTGGTTATGATGTTGCTGTCAGCTTTGGGGGAGCGATTGAGCGTACTGTCAAATGATTTACGGGAGATTGATTGATAGCAAAGCGATTGTGCCAGTAATTTTCCGTTTACCGACACAACCAAATTTTTCTATTAATTTTATTATTGATACTGGATTCAACGACCATCTTACCTTACCACCACAAGCCGTCAGCGCGATGAATCTGCCGTTATATTCCACTACGCTTGCTAGATTAGCCGATGGTAGGGAGACGTTGTTATCTATACATTTAGCAACAATTGTTTGGGACAATCGAGAAAAAGTAGTTCCTATTTTAGCATCTGGTTTTAAACCTTTATTGGGAACGGCTTTGATGGCAGGATATCATCTGGAGATTGATTTTGAAGAGAATGGTTTAGTTTCGTTAGAACAAATCCCACCCTTGATTTCATAGATTCAGGATGAGGGTCGATCTGCTTAGAGCAGTGCTTCACTATCGCACTTTAAGCCGTCTTGGCGATCTCTGCTAGTTTGATTAGTCCTTTAGTTGTCAAATCTTCATCAATGGCGTACCAATGAATACCATAACCAGAGGTCGAAATACGATACATTTTGCGCTCCATATCTGTTGCTTGAGCAAGTCGCTTAGATGCTTGAATAATTGGGATTTGATAAGTTTTTCCATCTACTGATAGAATCATCAACTCTCCATTAAAGTCAATATTTGATATGTTGTATTGCTTATCCATTTTGCCAATTCCTAAATGTTTGCCATTCATCTACTATTTCATCAAAGTTTTGCAAGATGATCTTCTTGACTTCCCGCGTGTCTCGTGATGACATTTGATATGAATAAGTCTCACGAATCTCGTACAGATCGATGTCTAGCCAATATTTACATTCACTGTCTCCTTTCTGCACATGAATATGAATCGGCTCATTTCCCTCGTCTGAATAAAAGAAAAATCGCCATCCCCTTATATATAGAACTGTTGGCATTTGCTTTCACCTCACCACATTTTAGCATATTGTCTTAATACTAAAATTAGTGTAACTGAGCGATCGCATCTATAATACTTTTATTTTAGTGGTAGAAAACTTTATTTGTTGGGTTACGCTATCCCTAACCCACCGAATTTAATCATAAGGTTGGTGCGTTACACTCCGTTAACGCACCCTACAGGATCTTCGGTAACGTCACATCTTATCGTTTTTCTTCCGTTAATATCAGAGATTTTGGAAAAATAGAAACCTTATAAATTCGAGATTGGAGTAAGTAATATTACAATATTAGGTTGATCTATTTGTGAGGAAACAAGCGATCGCACTTATCAACCACGGACAAAAACGTAGGGTGGGTTAGCAACAGCGTAACCCACCGAAAATCAGTAAATAAACACACATAAGGTGCGTTACATTTCATTAACGCACCCTACAATATCAGGCGATCGCCACCCCATACTCCATCTGTAGATTCCTTCCCTAACTACCGTATTTTACCGGAATTCTATATGCTTCAACTAGCAGCAAACTCGGTAAATTTCCGTTTGTATGGAGCTTTAAAACCCAAAACTATATCTTGTTTAGGAACTCCAGCTTCTACTAATTCATTAGCTACTCCGATTTCTGTGCCATCGCGTTCAATCCAAATTTTGCCATCTTTAATTTCTACGTAAATAATACAACCAAACTGCTATTTTTTTACCAGTTTTTTCAGCAGCTAAAATTCTCTCTGCTGTTAAGTCTATGTAAAAATCAATATCCTCAACTTGAATAAATAGATGCTCGTCAGTAATTGTCCATCCATCTTTTGTCAGGGCTGTTTTAACTGTATTATGAAATAAATCTTTAGCTGGCATACATAAATTAAACTTATTTAACCACTGTTAATAGCATAATATCTCAGATGAAAGGTTCAAAAGGCAATTAAAGATTTAGAAACATAAATTATAGTAACAAAACCCAGTTTATACCAAATTAAGTTGATTGATTGGTGAGGAAACAAGGGAAAGGCTATCAACCACGACAAAAACGTAGGGTGCGTTAGCGACAGCGTAACGCACCGAATTTAATCATAAGAGTCGTGCGTTAATGAAATGTAACGAACCCTACAGGATCAGGCGATCGCACTATATGATACTATTAAAATTGAAGTAAGTAGGTAAACAGGAAAATTTAAAGGTATGTAACGGTATGTAAAGTTGTCTCAATGCAATATTCTGATTGAGTTTCAGCCATTTTACAAAACGCAATACCCCTCATTTTTATTTTGTTTACCTACTTAATCCACAACCAAGCTTTTCAAAGGGGTGCTAATTAATAAAATAAGTAGAAAAGCACAAAAAAACAAAATATGTAACAAAAAGTAAAAATTATCAAAACCTATTCCCTATTCCCTTGTCATAAAGACAATTTTTAACGCCAACTTACTTAACATGGATTTAAAATTATATCAGGCAACTGAAATTGCTAACCAAGCTGTTTTGACAAAATTTTATAGATCATTAACTGATGTAGAAATAATTGTCATTAAGGGAGCTTGGGAACGACAAGAATATAGTCAAATAGCGAGCAAACACAATTACACAACCAGTTATCTTAGTCAAGATATTGCACCCAAACTTTGGAAATTATTGACAGAAGCTATAGGAGAGAAAGTTAAAAAAAGTAATTTTAAAGAAGCCCTAAAACGATATTGGGAAAAGCAATGTTGGAATAGGCAATTTACAGATAAATATTACTTACTCAGCCAAGCTAAACACAGCTTACCAAATACAAAATTATATATAGATCGCTATTTTCTCGAATTTATTTGCTATGAAAATCTCTTGCAACCTGGTTCTTTAATTTGGTTAAAAGCACCTAGATTAATGGGCAAAACTTCCTTAATGGAGCGGGTATTACTGAAGTTATCCAAGGAAGACTATCGCATAGTTAGTTTAAGTTTAGATATGGCAGATAAGAAAACTCACTTTGGAAACTTGAATAAATTTCTACGCTGGTTTTGTCTGAATCTCAGTCGAGAACTCAACCTACCCAATCGCTTAGATGACTATTGGGATGAAGAAGGGATGGGTGCTAAAATAAGTTGTACAACTTATTTAGAAACATATTTATTAGCAGCAAATGATAGTCCTTTAGTTTTATATATAGATGATGTAGATGTGCTTTTTTCCTATCCTGAACTTTATGAAGAATTTTTTGGATTGTTGCGTTCTTGGTATGAGAAAGCTAGAAACCGTTCCCACTGGAAAAAACTCCGGTTAGCGATCGCCTATTCTACGGACATTTATATGCACGCAAATACTAATCAATTGCCTTTAAGTATAGGATTAATCATAGAATTACCAGAATTAACTAAAGAGGAAGTTCAGATATTTGCCCAACAATATGGATTAGTACAAGATTCATTTTTAGTAGACCCCTTAATACAATTAGTAGGTGGTCATCCTTATTTGTTAAAATTGGCATTTTCTCACCTCAAAAATTATCCAGATATCACCCTACACAAGTTGTTATCAGAAGCCTCTACGAATGCAGGTATTTATCGTCATTATTTAGGCGAACACTGGTTGAAGTTGCAACAGCAACCAAAACTGATCACAGCATTTCAAACAGTGATTAATTCTCCTCAACCAGTGCGATTGGAAATAATATCAGCTTATCATTTGAAAAATATGGGTTTGGTAAAGCTTACGGGTAATGAAGTCGAGCCGCGTTGTCAACTATATCGGAATTATTTTGGGGATGTAATCAGGAGTTAGATAAATAAACTCTTATTTGCTATTTTTGATGATTAGCTTGCTTATCTTCTAAACGTTGGAATAATTGACTTACAGGAGATTCAAACTCTATATTTCGTTTTTTCATAGACCCAATAGTGGGAATTGGAAAATTGATCACAAAATTGCCCAATTGCATACCCAATGGTCTTAAATGTCCACCTTTTAAATCTTCTCTAAAACCTTCAGGTGGTTTTTTAAACTTATCTTCAAACCATTCACAAGTTGTTGCAGCAAGTTTATCCTTTTTGAACGCAGTTAACCCCATGAGATTAAATAAATCACCTTCTTTAATTAAGGCATAGGTTTCATCTGGGGTTGGTTTGACATTCACACCTAAGCTAATAACTATACCTGCTAAAGGTTGGGGGATAGCACTCTCAAGACCTGTATTTACAGGAGCTAATAGTAAAGAGGGTTGATTCTTAATAAAGATGCTAGTGATTTTAATGTTATCTTGCAATTGGTCGAAATTGGCTTCTCGCTTAATGTAATATTTAATTAATCGTTCAGTCTCTTTACGCTTGATTTCTAAATCACTAATCAGAATTAAGAGGTCTGTAAATATACTTTCGACCTTACCATTAATATTTTCTTGAGAACCTTTTGTATTCGCTGATCTAACTGTTGAATCAATAAATTTCCTCAATTTTTCAACATTATGAGGATATTGAGGATCACTAGGTTCACCAACAACAGGTAAGGCACTAAAGGCTTCCAAAAGCGCAATATATTTACAACCAATACTATGACCTAGCCAGGAAAAGTTTTGGTCACTCAAATAGGGTTCATATTCATAGCCAGCAAATATTGCTCTTCTGACAAGTTCTGGCATAATTTCATACTGTTCTCTGATTAAAAAGCCAGCCTCAGCATAATGGTCAAACGTAAAATTGAATGGTAAAATTACAATCGTATAACCATCATTAAATAATCGTTGAAGTAGAGAACGATAAAAAAGCATTGGCCAAAATGTGCCAAAAAAAGCCCCACCAACAAATTGAATTACTCCTTGGGGTTTTGGGTGTAGAGCTACCCAGCTATGGGAAACAGGTTGAAATTTCATGATTTAACTTATACCTCTGATATTTTGTCAAAAAGCAACTGTATTTTAAATCAAAGTGTGCGGATGATCACCCTGCTCTCAACAAAAAAGCGATCGCTCTTATTGCGTAGGGTGGGTTAAGCTGTTGCTAACCCACCGTTTTTAGTTATAGGGATGGTGCATCACACTTTATTAACGCACCCTACAATCTCGGAGATCGCACTTTTCAGACAGTTTATCTGGTCGTATATGTTATTGTTCCAGCCCCGTCAACAAAAGTGCCTGCATTGAGATAAGCAAAATAGTCTTTCCCGTTTCGGATAAAAGCTTCTTCAGGGCGGCCAAATTGTTCTCGCCGAAAGCCGGCATTAAAGCCAAATCGCTCAGTAGATTTACCAGAAACCCAAATCAGTCTCTCAAAATTTCCATCAGTGAATGAAATGTTAGGTGTTTCAGTGTATTTACTCAAGTAGTTAAATTCTGCGCTCAGAACGTTGATTGTTTCCTGTCCCTTACCTTTAAGCAATAAGGGATTATAGGTAAAAGACCCTTTAAATTGTTTACCTTTCAACGAACCAGAAATCACATTTACAAGAAAATCAACATTACGGATAACAGTGTCCTCCTTCAGAGTCTTTCTTGCATTGACAAGATAGATGAAATTGCCAGTTCTAGGAAAGTATTGAAATGGTGCTTGACGTGCTGGCTGTTGTAATTGACGTGGAAGTAAAGGGAAGATTTGTTGGAAATCAGTTGTAACTTTTTCAGTAGCGCCTGAAACTAAGAAACAAGCTGAGTTGGTTTTTTTCTTGCCAGTAGCTTGGTCATAGAAAAGTTGTGAAAATGCCTTGATGGTCAAATTATCTGAAGGAGAAACATAGACCAAGTATCCGTTTGCATCTAATTCATTAGCCTTTGATTCTGCTGCTCCTACATTATCAAAAAAAGCAATTGCAGTTTCTTCAATCTTCAGAGGGCATTGACTTGAAGGTTTTCCAGCTACTACAGTGTATATTCTGCCGTTCAAGGGAGCGTCAATAGTGAAAAGTGTGTTAGTTCCAGGAGTTACAGCACTTGCAGCTTGGAAATCAAACCAACCTTCAGTAAATGAGCCATTAGTTCCGTTGTTCTTTCGACCCTGTTCGAGCATTGGTTGATAAGCCGCTGGAAAATCGCTTAAATTTTCAGGCAACATCGCACTTAGGTCAGGATTAGGTATAGCTACATCATATTTCAAGATATTCCCATACACGTTCACTCCTTCTGCCTGTTGTTCTGGAGTGACGTAAAGGGTGGTTATCCCACGAGATGCGGGCTGAGGAGCTTGTTGAGCTAAAGCAGGATTTACCCCACCTAGACACACAACAAAGCTAAGGATAGCAGCCAAAAAGGAAGTTAACTTTCTCATAAATTACCCAAAATGTTATCTGTTTCTGAAGTTCTTTCCTGGAAGTGGTTTTTCCCACACCCTTGGATGATACCTACTTTGGTAATTCAAGAATTCAGGTAAATTCAGGACTTTTATCGCTGATAATTCAGGTAAATTCAGGTAAATTCAAACACCCTCTAAATTATTGTTATAATTTGTTCATTGTCATTTACGGCATTTATGAAGTTAGTAAAGCCAGCGTGGAAGTATATCATCTCATGGAGGGACAATATCATTTATTGCCACCAAATAAACGAGGTCATTATCCGATTACACCTATGGGAGTAGAATTAGGTATTTGGCAAGGGACATATCAAAATATGGAGTTACCTTGGCTACGTTGGTGGGATTTAGATGGTAATTTGTTACTTGATGGTCATGAAACAGCCGAAAATGAACGCCAACGGGCTGAAAATGAACGCCAACGGGCTGAAAATGAACGCCAACGGGCTGAAAGTGAAAAAGAAAAAAGCGATCGCCTCATCGCCCAATTACGCGCTTTAGGAGTAGAACCAGAACTGTAAAAAAACCCATATCTCCAACTACCAATCGCTATATTTGCGTGTAATCAACCCACCCACAAACGCTCCTAAAATTGTCCCTGTCCACAGTCCCGCAGTGCTTCCTTGCCAACTTGCACCCGGAGTCACTAAAGCATTGCACATTTGTTTAAATCCCCAAGCCTGGTTTTGACATTTTTGGCTATGTTGCATTACGGTGATTTGTCCAGCTATTAAAGCAGTAAAAAAACCGGAAGAAAGTGCCAAAAAGGTACAAATAAGAATGCGTTTTTTGATCATATTTTTGTTTCGCGCAAAGGCGCAAAGGAGCAAAGGCGCAAAGGAAGAAATTACGCCTTTTGCTTTTTGGTTTTTATCAGCCTGTATTTCTCATGCCGGCAGCAATTCCGTTGATGGTTAATAATGCTCCTCGGAGTAATTCTCCTTTGCTATAACGAGAGTGAATTACTCCGGTTGTGGGGGCATTTTTTGATTGACGAAGGCGTTTTAATAGGGAAACTTGAATAAATCCTAAAGGCACAATTGTTCCATTTCTTAATTGTACAGAACGTTGCAATACTGGATCACCATCTAATAGTTTTTGGTGTCCGGTGATTTTTAAGACTAAATCTCTTGTAAGAAAGAATTCGCTGGAAATTTGGGCAAAAACTGTCTCAAATCGAGGTTTGTCTTCAGGGTTAGACAATTCATCAACATAGTGACGTGCCATTTCCATGTCTACTTTTGCTAATGTCATTTCGGCTTTAGAAATCACCATTTTAAAGAATGGCCATTTGAGGTAAAAATAGCGAAGTAATTTCAAATGTTGTTCTGGTTCTGCGTCCAAAAATTCTTGTAAGGCTGTACCAATTCCATACCAAGAAGGTAATAAAAACCGGGTTTGTGTCCAACTAAATACCCAAGGAATCGCTCGCAGACTACTTAAATCTTTTTTACCAGATGGACGACGGGCTGGACGAGAACTAATTTGCAATTGGCTGATTTCTTCAATGGGGGTGACTTGGTGGAAGAAGTCAATGAAATCAGGTTGTTCGTAAATTAGGTTACGATAGTGCTGACGCGACGCATAAGATAACTCTTCCATGATCTCATTCCAAGGTTCAATGTCATCAAACCCTGTTCCTAGTAAACTGGCTTGAATTACGGCTGTGGTGATGGTTTCTAGGTGATACAAAGCCAAATCTAACAAGGAATATTTAGAAGCTAAGACTTCCCCTTGTTCGGTAATTTTAATCCGGCCACTAATACTGTGACCTGGTTGGGCTAAAATCGCTTCATGAGCAGGACCGCCACCACGTCCCACAGAACCGCCTCGTCCGTGAAAAATCCGCAGATTTACACCGTAACTTTCGGCGATTTTCTGAAGTGATTTTTGAGCTTTATGAATTTCCCAGTTACTGCTTAAAAAACCAGAATCTTTATTACTATCGGAATAGCCCAACATTACTTCTTGTAAGTTAGGATTTAGAGTAGAAATAGATGGAGGTGCTTGTTTTTCACTGAGCGAAGTCGAAGCTTTTGCACTGAGCGAAGTCGAAGTGTTAATTGCGGCGTAACCTCCAGCCAGCATTGCCCGATATAAAGGCAATTCAAACAGTTCCCGCATTACGCCTCTAGAACGTTGTAAATCTTCTACTGTTTCAAACAGAGGAACGATACGAATTGTCCCCACTGCAACTACAGGATCAAATAAACTCGATTCTTTAGCTAAGAGTAAAACTTCTAGTACGTCGCTGACTTCGCGGCACATACTAATAATATAAGTTTGACAGATTTTAATGCCAAATTCTTGTTGTAGCGATCGCAAAATTCGGAAAGTTTCAATTACATCATTGGTTTTTTCTGAAAATGGTAATTCAGCGGGAATCAATGGCCGACGAGTTTGCAATTCTGAAGTTAACCAAGCAATTCTCTGTTCTTCTGATAATTCGTTGTAGGACTGGGGTAAAAGTTGCAAATATTCGAGAATCTCATTGATAGCATCAGCATGACGAGATGATTCTTGACGAATATCTAATTGGGTCAGATTAAAGTCAAATATTTCCACTTGACAAATCAAGTTTTCCAATTCTCGACAACTTAAACCTGTTTCCGTTAAATTGCGTTGAATTAACAACAATTCTGTTAAAAATTCCGCACCCGTTCTGTACATAGGTGCATCTTCATTGTTTGGCGTTTCCCGATTATATAAAGCCAAATTGCGATCGCGGGTATTTTCTAAACGCTGGAGAATGTAAGATAATTTTAGACGATAAGGTTCTTGGCGAAAACGCAACGCCAAGTCATCATACACCCCACTTAACTGTGATTGATCCAACTCCAAAGACTCTAGCAAATCTGGTAGTACATCACTCCAGTGCATAGATACACTCAATAAAGACACTAACTCTTTAACTGACTTAATATACCGCTCTAACACCATTTTTCGTTGATAACAAGCGGTTTTCCACGTTACCTCCGGTGTCACCGAAGGATTACCATCTCGGTCTGAACCTACCCAAGAACCAAAAGAGCAAAAATTTGTCGTTGGTGGTTGTAACCAAGGAAAAGTTTCTCCCAAAGAATATTTGAAGCGTTTGTATAGTTGCGTAATACCATCAAACAACACTTCCTGAAAGTAGTGAAGAGCATAATCTACTTCATCCAAAACCGTTGGTTTAAACTGATGCAATTCGTCAGTGCGCCACCAGAGGCGAATTTCTTCCAGTAATCTTTCCTTCACCTCCAAGGTTTCCCAAGGATAGCTACTAGCACGATTTTGGGCTTCATCTAGTTTTTGCAAAAGATGAACCACCTGACGCTGTTTATCCCGGATAGTATGACGGACAATTTCCGTCGGGTGTGCAGTGAAAACTAAGCGGATATCCAGTTGGGAAATCAGGCGTTGAATTTGTTGGGGTGGGACATTCAACTTAAATAACAGGGGAAATAAAGCCGCAAAAGTTCCTTTTTGGGGAGTTTCTGCTGTCATTAAGTCGCTACCTATTTCTTTCGTAACAGGTAATTCTTCATCTCGTTGATTAGTGGAATAAATTATACTGGGGAAAATTTCCTCATCAGTTTCCCCAGTATAGCGATTTAATTGCTGCTTTTGCTCGTATTCCTGCTCAATAATATTAATCAACTGAAAGTACAACGCAAAGGCACGCGCCGCACGAATTGCTTCATTGATATTCAATTGTTCAATCAATTCTACAGCAGAGGCAGCTAGGTCATTTGTGGCTTGTCCTTCTGGGGAACATAAATCCCGCAGTTGACGCAAAAGATCCACCATTTCTTGACCGCATTCTTGACGCAGCACCGACTCCCACAATTCCTCTACTACCTGTAAACGATGACGCAAGAATAATTCCGAGTGTAGCACTGGAAAATCAATATGTTCAGCTTTCATAGTTTTCATCATACTCTCAAGATACTCAAAACATCTAACCTACCTTTTTTGAGCATCCAATATCAAGCTGTTAGCTTTTGTTTAGGAGCTACTCACAGGTGACTTATCTTACTTTTAACTGCTTTTGATTCGTTTTTAGGAGGAAGAGGCAATTAAAATCAACCACTTCACCAAATGCCTACTGGCCATTTTAGGATAAAGTTCGCCTTCACTCAAGAACAAACAGGAGAAAAGCGAGCGCAGGGAATGGGAACGGAGTTAAAAGTCTTTTGGTGTATGGGTTTTTAGGTATTTTTTTGGTCATAAATGGCTAAGGCCACGCTACGCTATCAGGATAGCCAGGATTTGAGGATATACAGGATTGTGATTTATAATTTTTTTGTGAATGTTTATGGGAATTTCTATTTTGTCAGAATCAGGATATCCAGGATGTATCCTGTTAAGCTCAATAGGTAACTTTCCTGCACTGAACTATTTTATGCACCTACCCTCCTTTCTATGGTTATGGAAAATAGCCGCTTGGTCAATGGGATTATCTTTACTAGCCTATTTATTTTTAGCCATAACTGGTATTTGGATGTTACGGGTCAGAACCACTGGAGAAGCACCTTTAGGGGTTGTACTACCTTGGCAACGTCCTCAAATGCGATCGCTCCATTATATAATCGGCATCACGATGGTTAGCCTAGTATTACTACTTTTAGCTGTTGGCATTGTGGGTACATTAGGACACTTTGGTTCATTAGGACATTCACCACATTTATTAGCTGGATTAATAGTAGTAATATTAGTTTTAGTATCCGCATTCAGTGCCACTCAAATTAGTACCATAAAGCCTTGGGCTAGACCATTACATCTTAGTTGTAATCTCTGCTTATTACTAGGATTTGCCTGGGTATCTCTCAGTGGTTGGACTGTGGTGCAAAAGTATTTGCCTTAATTCTCAGTTTCCACCATGCTTATGTTATGTCTGGGAAATTGTGCAGACCACACACAAATAATTTATCCTGTAAATCCTGATTCAGCCCTTGACAAAATTTTCAGTTTCGATTACACTTATGTTACAGGTGGAAAAGTGTGCGCCCATATATAGGGTTTTTATTTATCAAATCATTTATGTCTGAATCAGGATATCCAGGATTTAAGGATTTTCAGGATGTGATGGAAAGATTGTTTTTGAGGAAGTGGTGATTTTTGGAAGTTGGGATATTTTAAAGATGTTGTTTTATGCTCTTCTTTAGATAGTTAGTTTACAGCATTTTCGCAATTACCAATTACCCATCCTGAAAATCCTTAAATCCTAATATGGCTTGCGCCACGCTACGCTATCAGACAAAATCATCTCCAAAATCCCCATAAACAATCATTAAACAACATCCTAAAAAATCCCAACTTTCCACAAACAATCATCCAACAACATCCTATAAATCCTTTAATCGGTGAAAATCCTGATATGGCTTGCGCCACGCTACGCTATCAGACATGAATTGTCTTCGATCGCTTCCCTTGAGTTTTTTGGCTGTTTTTATGTACAGATATTTTAGGTTCTCTGTTAGTTCAATGATAGATTTTGGACGCATTAGGTTAGCTGCACACTGAAATTATCTTCTCTCATTATAGGATCAATCATTCTGTGGAGTTCTCTAATCTGATTTCCAGGTGGTTTCGGTTGTAGGAGTTTTCCCCTTGCGGTTGTAGTAATCAGCCTCAAACTTCTCAATCCATAATTTAGCGTTGTCAGTGGTATTTTCAGTAATTGCTAATTCCTTGACAAGATATTCAGACCACTCAAATTTCCCTTGGGCCAATAAACCTCCAACTTTCTTGGCTTCTGATTCAGCAAATTGTAACCCAGCAGGATTGGCGTAAATCCCCAAAGATAAAAGCTGTTGGTAAGGTGGCTTGTCTATTCCTGGTTTTGGCGGAAATGTGGCACGAAGTGAGAGGCGATAGCGAAGCGCTGCTGCAAGCAGTTCGCCCCGCTGATAAACCACTACACCGATATTGCCGGCTTTTAATCTTGCGTTAACCTCGTCTAATGTCCACTTCTTGCTGTTCATTGATCTAAAGTTGATCTATTATTCTGTCATTTTCCACTAAATTCTAAAGTGTTGCGGCACAATGGAGAAATATCAAAAGGTTAATATAACAGAGCATTGAAACGACAAAACCCCTGATTTCTCAAGGGTTTCACTAGGGACAGCAGTTGGATTTGAACCTACGACCTTCCGATTACAAGGCAGAATTTATTTATCTAAAACCCAGTGTTAGTAATGGTTTTGACTACATCTAAAATAATTGATCTAATTTTGAGCTACCCTATTAATGCTGTAATAATTTTTAACAAAGTGTTCCTATTTGTAATGCCCACTAATCCTACACTACCCGTTTTAACAACATGGACACTATTTACACCCAATTTCTCGGATAATAATTATCCATCAAAAAATGATAATTTGACACAGGTTCTCCACTTAAATTAAGAGAGTTTGATCTTATTTTTTTCAAAATGAGAATTGCTGCTCGGAAGGAGTTAGCATTGATGGAGGATTTGATTCCGTTGTTGCACAAGCTGGCGCAGGGGCGAGAAATTTCGGGGTTGGGGGCGTATGAGCAGTAATATAGATATCGTCGGTACTAGACAAACGACATAAAAACAGCTATGAACCCTATTTTGCAACAAATTCAACACCATGCTGCCGCTCTACCGATATCATCGCAAGCGGAGTTACTGAATTATGCTGTTTATTTAGAACAAAAAGCACGAGAAAAAACGCCTATCACTTTAAACCAAGTAAGGCGCGAAGGTTTGGCGCAAGCATTGGCGCAGGCGGTGGCGTTAAATCCTTTTGCAGAAATTACTGATCCAGTTGTTTGGCAGCGTGAACAACGCCAAGATCGCAATTTGTTCGGGAGAGACGATGCTGATTGATAGTAATTTGATTATTTATGCCACTCAGCCGCCATATACGCAGTTGCGTAGCTGGTTGGTGAATTATGCCACGCATTATTCTGCGATTAGTCGTTTGGAAACATTGGGCTACCATCGTTTAAGTGAGGCTGAAAAACAGGCCATCATGGCGATTTTAGATAACTTGGATGTTTTGATGATCAATAAAGTTACGCTGGAAATTGCGGTGGCTTTGCGCCAACAGCGAAAAATGTCCGTAGGTGATGCCCTAATTGCTGCAACCTGTTTAGATTCTGATCTACCGTTAGCAACGGCAAATATAAAAGATTTTGAGTGGATAGAGGGTTTGGTGATCCACAATCCATTGGAGTTAGGGAGTTAGCATTTTATGGATGATTTGATGGCGCAGGGGCGGGACATTTCGGGGTTGTTTACAAAAGAGGCTGTTTTGGATTGGGAAACACAGCATGGGGGTGAGCTATGAGTGTGCCTAAGTTGCGCTTTCCTGAGTTTTAGAATACGGGGGAGTGGGAAATGTTCGCGGCGATTCTCAGGTCGCGCTAGTTACGCTATCACTCGGTATTTTAGATAGATGCACCGATGGAAGAAATAGTCAAATTTTAGGAGGTATAATTAAATCTAGATATTCTCTTTTAAATAAAAAAAATGACTGAATTTGATTTCATAGCATCTATGCCGGGTTTTATTTCCCTGGTTGATCTAAATTGTAGATACTTGAGAGTCAACAACAATTTATCTACTTTATTTAAAGATAGCGTTGAAGGTAAAATAGCAGGTGACAAATGCTATGAACAAGCTAGAGAAATAAAAAAATTGATTAATTCCCCAGTGGGAACAGAGACAAATTGGGAATATCATCATGATGATATATGCTTGGCAGTTTCTAGCAAACGTTGTGAAAATTTTATCATTAACCAAGCAATTGATATTACTGACAGAAAAAGCTTAGAGCAAAAGCTTTCTGCATTAGCTAAACGACAAGATGCCTTACTAAAAGCTATTCCTGAAGCGGCTGAGTCTGGTTCTAGCAGACGCTCTAGTGAAGAATTAAAAACGCTTGTTAAGTTATTAACTCAACGTCCGATAATTGAGAAAGAATCTACTGAATCTCTGATAAAATTAGAGGTGGAGTTAAGAGAAAATACTGCTAAAATCCAAAATATTGAAAAACTTCTTTTTTGGGATGATACCTCGCTTTTGGGACGAATTAAAGAGCTTGAAATTCACCAGAATAATGATAATGTGAACTGGCACGAAATTGAAACAAGCAAAAAAAATATAGAGAAATTATCTCAAATTGCTGGCATTATTGTTAATATTCCAGGTGGAGGAAGAACAATATTTGTAACATTAATCATAGTTAATATTCTAACTACCTTTTTTGTAGATATTGCTGCAAGGGTGGTAGACATCCATGAAATAATTCCAATAGTTAGAGATGCAAAGCCTTAAAATAATTTGTAATTCGTAATTAAACCCCAAAATTACGAATTACGAATTAGTAATTAAAAATGTTATTGATTTACCAATGGAAACTCCCTAATTTGTAAATCTTCTGGAAATTCAGATAAAATTCCACCTTTTTTATCGCTGATTTTATAGGGTTGGTTATTCAATATCGGTTTAGCACCAAGTTGTTTGATAAATGGAGCAATGTTGACTTTTTGGCATTGATTCAGGAGCGATAGCGAAGCGCTGCTGCAAGCAGTTCGCAAATGTTCAAGATAAGTAGTTCTAGCATTTGTCCCTGACTCTCCCCCTAATATGACCCAATGTAGTCTGGGAGCGCATTGATCACAAATTGCCGCACCACATACAGGATAAGCATCAACACCGTATAGTTGACTTTTTTCCTTTCCGCAACCATCACAGATACCTGCACCAATGAACTCGCTTAACCATTCTGATAAATCAATGTCTTCCAGAACCGGTTCACAACTGAGAAACCGAATCTTCGCAGGGGTTTTGAGCAGATAATAAACGTCTTCAGCGTCTTTCTGTGTGCAAACTGAATACCCCAACCATAGATGATCAAATGGTAACTTGAGTTCCGTTTCCTCTAAGAATCTGCAACGCCAATTACAGGTGATCAAGATTTGTTGATTCTTTATCCTTATCGGGGAATATTACCAATTTTAAGTTCGTCGGATTTTGTTAGGGATGATGTTTACTGTTTACTGAAAAGTACCTTTAAAATTTTAACTTTTAGATGAATAGATATGTAAATTAGCAATAGTAGGATATGTTAGCGTAACGCATAATAATTACAAACTAATCATAATTAAAAGTAAAAAGGTGCGTTAAGTAACGCACTCTACGAAAGCGGCGATCGCACCAATAAGATTACGATTAGGGCAGAACAAATTCTATCTGTCCTTGATATTCACTTTCAGCAGATGAAACTGACGATTCGGCTGACTCTCTTGATAAGGAATCATACGTCATCTTTGCTAGTTTTACCTCAACACACTCTTCTTGTATGGCATTCATTGACACATTGAGTAAATATTCGACAGAAACTTGCCTATAACCTGAAGAAATCGCTGTTTTAAGCGTTTGTTTTACGGAACTTTTACTAGCATCCTTGGCACATCCAATTAATCTTTCTTTGGCAATATTTATAATTTCATCTGTATTGTTATCGACGCTTTTAACAACATTATCTACATTATTATCGACGCTTTTAGCAACATCATCCGCATTATTATCGACGCTGCGAACAACATCATCTACATACTTGCCAGCCCCTCTACACCCTGACAGAGAAATGATCAGAGAAGGTAAGATAAGCATCAATGTGATTAATTTATTTATGTTCATTTTACTAGTTGATATTACGATTTTAGAAAGGCTCTGTGGGATAAGAACATAAGAATCTTTATTATGAAAACATAAACTTTGATATTATTAAGTGCCGAAGCATTGGCTATTTTAGCCTCAGCACTTTTAAAATACCTAACAAGGTTAGCCAAAGTAGAAATCATAGACAAAGAAAAGATTGTGACTATACATCTAAATCATTGTCGTCACTATCATCATCTGAGCTATCTCCTTTAATGGCTTTGGTAACTAGACCAATACTTAAGCCAACTGCCCCCTGTCCAAGATTCTTAACCCCATTTTCAATAAGTTCTTCATCTTCAGAGACCAGTCCTACAACCGCTTGTCCCGCTCCATAAATAACCTTGACCGAATTTTTGATGACCCGAAAACCTAAGTCACCAATAAGTTCTGCACCTTGACTAAATAAGCTCATAAAAATACTCCATTAATTCTATTGACGAGTTGACAACAAACACAAAAATTAATTCAAGCAAAGCAAGTTAATCGTTTAGTTACTGACGCTCTAAGTAAGTCGGCGCAAAGAAACCAAACTATGTAAAGATAAGTAAATACGGAAAATAAATCTAGTGAGGTGATTAAAATATGGGTGCTCGTTTAAGGGTATTTTTAACTCGTGAGCAAGATAAAACCCTGTTGAACCTAAGAACAAGGGATTTGCCGCAAAAAGTCAAAGATAAAGCCGAGGTAATTAGGTTAAATTCACATGGTTGGTATGTAGAAAAAATAGCTGCTCATTTTGACTGGACTCCTCAAACAATCAGAGAAATCTTACATAAATGGGAAAAACAGGGTATAGAAGGACTTTGGGAACTACCTGGTCGAGGGTGTAAACCAAAGTATGGTGAAGAAGACATAGTATTTTTGGAAGAATGCCTAAAAAAAGAACCACGAACATATAACAGTGTTCAATTAGCTCAAAAATTAGAAAGCGAACGCCAAATTCAATTGAGTCCCGACAGATTAAGACGGGTACTCAAAAAAAAGGGGGTCATTTGGAAACGAGCTAGAAAGAGTCACAAAGGAAAACAAGACCCCAAAAACAGAGAAATTAAGCAAGCAGACTTAGAGATGTTGACACTATCTGCGGCGGCTGGAGAAATAGACTTGAAATATTTGGATGAATCAGGGTTCTGTATGTGGAGCGAACCAAGTTATACATATTATCAGCGAGGTGAGCAAAAACATTTAGAACAAACAAAGCGTCGTGGACGGAGATTAAGCATTATTGGGCTGATTCAACATGAGGTTAGCTTTGTTTACGGTTTAGTTATTGGTGGTGTTAATCGCAAATCTTATATCCAAATGATGGAACAAGAAGCGCAAGAAGCCGAAAAAAACGGACGAATAAGAGTGATAGTGCAGGATAACGGTCCAATACACCGATGTAAGGAAGTGCAACAGTTATGGTCAAAATGGGAGAGTCAGAACTTATATATCTTCTTTCTGCCCAAATATTGCTCGGAAATGAATCCAATTGAATTGGAATGGCAGCATCTCAAAAAAGATGAACTATCGGGACAAATGTTTGAGGACGAGTTAGACCTTGCTTATGCCGTAATGAATGGGGTTAAAGCCAGGGGAGAAAAAGGACAATACAGTACAGAACGTATTAAATTTAACGAACATACTTCTTCTTAACTTTTCGTTACATAGTTATAAACTTTTCCGCCGACCTACTTAGCTGTGGCGTTCATGATGATCCCAGTTATCGGTAGTGTGGGGATTCCTGGTAGTAGCCTATTTCCCATGCCAGAAGCTCCTTATAATACCTTTCCTTATTTGTTCTTGTTGTATCTTTTTGCTACTTGCGGTTGGTTTTTTATCAAAAAACAACGTTCTCCCCATTTAGCAGCAGGAATCATTCAAAGAGTTGATGATATTCATGCTCGATTCGCAGAAAGAAATAACTATTAAGTGGTGGTAATGGGTAATAGGTGATTGGTAATTGGGAAGTATCAACATCAATCCTTACTCAACATCTCTTGATCATCAAAAATTCAAAATCTAAAATCTAAAATCCACAATCTAAAATCGCTATGAGTATAGTAACTGCAATTAGTACCGGAGCAATGGCTTTTAGTGCCACAAATATTGATGATTTAGTCATTTTGACCTTGTTTTTTTCTCAAGTAAATGCTAAGTTTCGCCGCTGGCATATTATTATCGGTCAGTATCTAGGTTTCACCGCTTTAATTTTGGCTAGCCTGCCTGGTTTTTTTGGCGGATTAATTTTACCCCGTCCCTGGATTGGTTTATTTGGCTTAAGTAGGTCGGCGTTAAAAAATCAATCTATGTAACGAAATATAAATTAACGAATACCTTATAAATAGGGTGTTTCACGGTTTTTACAAAACTAAACATATATCGATTTTATTGGGCCGACTTACTTAGTCCCAATTATCATTGGCATTAAGACTTTAATGAATCGAGAAACAGATGAATTAGAGGACGCAGAGACAGAAACAAAAATTTCTCAGGAATCGCCAATAGCGAGATTTTTCAATTTGCAAACTTATAGTGTTGCGGCTGTCACATTTGCCAATGGAACGGATAATATTAGTATTTATGTGCCGATATTCGCCAGCAGTAATTGGCAAAGTCTACTAGTAATTTTGGGTGTTTTCTTTTCATTAGTGGGGATGTTGTGTTATGTAGCATATAAGTTAACTCGCAATCAAGCGATCGCTGATATCTTTACTAAATATGGAAATCGTTTTATGCCCTTTATCTTAATCGGATTAGGTACTTTTATCTTCCTTGATAGTCATAGTTTTAGTCTCCTCAATCTTCTGCATAGATAAATGAAGTTTTTTGTTTACATCCTGCTGACAACAATTATCTAGGCATCATAAATATAGACTAAAAAAAGGGGAATTCAAATTGAGCATATTAGCATTTTCTTTACTGGTTTGGTTGGGATCATTTAGTGCCGGCTTAGTCGGAGCATTAACTGGGTTAGGTGGTGGAGTCGTCATAGTTCCGTTATTAACTTCCGTCTTTGGTGTTGATATTCGCTATGCCGTTGGAGCATCATTAGTATCAGTTATTGCTACATCATTAGGTTCAGCTTCTACATACATTAAAAAAGGCTACGCTAATCTGCGCTTGGGGATGTTTCTGGAGGTGGCCACCACCATTGGCGCTCTTATTGGGGCTTTAATTGCCACTCATGTAACCGTAAAAATACTTTCGTTGATTTTGGCAATTGTGCTAATTTATTCAGCATATCTGTCTCAACGCCCCAGACCAGAACAAACAGAAATTGTTGCACCAGATCCCTTAGCAGAATATCTCCAGCTTAATGGGACTTATCCCACTTCTGATGGTGTAATCCCTTACCAAGTTCATGCTTTACCTGCTGGGTTCAGTATTATGTTAGTAGCAGGAGTGCTGTCTGGTCTGTTGGGAATTGGTTCGGGAGCATTCAAGGTATTGGCTATGGATCAAGCCATGCGTCTCCCTTTTAAAGTTTCTACTACCACCAGCAATTTTATGATTGGTGTCACAGCCGCAGCTTCAGCAGGTGTTTATTTAACACAGGGATATATAGATCCAGGTTTATCTATGCCGGTGATGTTGGGAGTGTTACCAGGTGCTTTTTTAGGAGCGAGAATTTTAATCGGTGCTAAAACCCAAATTCTCAGAATTATCTTCAGTTTTGTATTGGTAGTAATGGCGTTAAAAATGGTCTATAACAGTCTAATAGGAGGGCTGTAATTATGTATAAATTAAATTCTGGTTTTCGCTGGACTTGCACAACACAGATAGAAAGAAAAGTTGGAGCTTTCACTTTTGAATTAGAGGAGCAAGATTCTGATATTCGAGAGTTAGAAAAACACCATCTTAAAAATCATGATGATGAAAATTTAAGTAATCAAAAACTTACAAAATCAGCCAGTGAAAAACAATTAGAATTTTTACTTAGTAACCTCCTCAAGTATGGAGTTTTAATCGCTAGTTCTATAGTATTATTTGGGGGTATACTATATTTAATTCATCATGGCTCTGAACCTGCTGAATATCAAATATTTCGAGGCACACCATCTGAGTTTCATTCCCCAATAGGTGTAGTAAATTCGGTTTTGGCAGGTAGCCGCCGGGGAATTATTCAGTTAGGGCTGTTAATACTCATTGCTATCCCTATTTTGCGGGTGATCATTTCTTTCTGCACTTTTCTTCTACAGCGAAATTTTATCTATGTCGTCATTACATCATTAGTGCTTGCTAGTCTAACTTATAGCCTGGTTGGCGCATATTACTAATATTTTCTACAACTCGTGACTATTTCTCAATGTTGGACATTTTCTCGTTTTCTAAGTTAAACTACACTAAGACGATAGAATTAGTGTAGTTTCATGATCAACATCCAAGTAGAAAGTCCAAAAGTTACCATGAATAGCGAAAACACACAAATCTCTTTAGCGCAGCCAAGCATGAATATTTGGAAGAAACTCAGAGGTGGATTCTTGTTAGTGTTGGGATACTTGCTTTCTCCTCTATGTTGGTGGAATGATTTATTATTTAATCTACCCATTGCTTACTTTTTTGGGTATTTATGTAGTTTATTATCGCCAAAATTACTTTTCCCTTGTACTATTCTTGGCTACTGGCTATCAAATATTATAGGTATCCTGTTGATGCAATATGGTTCAGTAGATATGTTTCAACAAGAAAGCAAAGAACGTAATTTGAAAAAAGAGTTATTTAACAGTCTCATTTCTTCAACCGCATATACATTAGTGATTGTACTTTTAATTCAATTGAAGATCATTGATACTCCTATTTTATTTACTAATGGGTAATTGATAAAATTACTTCCATATCCCAGATAAGTTAATTTTCACTAGCTGTAATTAACTCCTGAATATTCCAAAGGTTCGGGCTATCTTTACCCATAATTAGCGGTAGTTTTCCATTCCATTTTTCTATCGCTTGCCTTTGTAATAATTCGGGTGTTAAACTCTCTCTGAGTAAGCTTTGAACTTCTGCTTCTCCTTTGGCTAAATTAACTTTTACTTCTGCTTCCTTTACTGCTTTTAAGGCAATAAATTCAGCCCGCTTTGCTTCCTGTGCCGCAATTTGTTTTGATTCTACTGCTGCTCTGAATTTGTCAGAAAAGCGAATATGAACTACAGAAATATCATCAACTTTTATATTATAATTTCCCAATCTTGCCGTTAGGGCTTGATCTAACTCTCTCTTAACATCCCCGCGTTTTGTAATTACTTCCTCAGCAGTATATTGGGCAATCACTGCCTTTAATACTTCTTCAATAGCTGGATTTATAATAGATTGAATAACCTGATTTTCATCACCAATTTGTTGAAATATTCTATTAACTTTATCTGGTAAGAAATGCCAATTAAGAGCTACATCCGTAAAAACATTCTGTAAATCTTTAGAAGCTGCTTCAGTTGATATTTCCTGCTTTTGAATTCTGATGCTTAATTTTTTGATTGTATTAACTACAGGGATAATTAAGTGAATACCTTCTCCTAATATCTGTGTTTGGACTTGACCAAATTTCATCAGTACACCACGTTCACCAGCATTAACTATCACACAAGGTGTGAGCAAAATAGTGAGTAAACATAGTAAAGCAGTTAATTTACCAGCATTATTTAGCGGATTATATTTTTTCATCCCTAATTTCCATAACTAAGAGAATTTTGATTAGTGAGATAGAATTTTATGCAGTTATATAGAACTTACCAGAATCTCTGGCTAATTAGCAATTACAATAGCTTGTTTTTACACAAATAGACGGTGTAGAAAATATTGAATTTGATCAAAAAAAACAGTATTGGTTTTGGAGAAACAAATGGACAAAAAAAAGGCTAGGTATTACCCTAGCCAAAAATCCACATCAACCGCAAACTGTTATTGCTACTTTTAACCAACCAGTTACCGCTAATTAAACAATTACCATCGGTTTAAAACCATTTCATCATCCCACCAACGAAGGTATTTATCAATTTTGATGATGAAATATGCAAGCGATGGTAATTTATTTAGGTTTATTAGTTGGGGTAATATCTCCGACTTCTTATTTGATGATGTTAATTAAATTATGAACCAATGATAGAAGTCGGGGATCTACTTTTTTTAGCAAATTAATATTTTTTTCTTGGACATTTTTAACTGTTTCCAGAGAATATGTATTTGTTTATAAGCCTCTTCTGCGGAAAGTTTACCACCAGTTTGTAGACCAGAAATATAGTTCACTCGTTGCGAAAAATCTTGAAGTTGAGCATTAAATTCTAAACGTTCTGAATTCAAATCTCCATAATAAGGACTACGAGGATAAAGAAAATCAGATAGTTCCGATAGCAAATCAGAGTATTGATTCATAAATACCTTTAGTTACTATATGCTAATTCCTTGACATCAGGTTGGGATTTATTAACAGCTTGGATAAATTCGGTTAAAACTTCTTTGAGACGTTGATCAATTTCTTCATCCAATTGCAAACTACCATCAGCTTGAATTTGAATTTGCTTATCTACTGCGTAAACTGTACTTAAAATATGCCTTGCACCTAATTCACCTAAAACTGGTTTCAAAGCATATTCTATTGATAATAAATGAGCGATTGTACCACCAGTAGCTAACGGTAATAAAACCTTACCATTCAAAGCTTTTTGAGGTAATAAATCTAAAAAAGATTTGAGTAACCCTGTATAAGCAGCTTTATAAATTGGGGTGGCAATAATTACACCACTTGCTTGTTCTAATAATGCTTTTGGTTTTTCTAAAGCTGGACTGTTATAACGTCCATAAACTAAATCCTCAGCAGGTAAATCTCGCACAGAAATAATATTTGTTTCTAAGCCTTGTTCAGAAAGAATTTGAGTTGCATATTCCAAAATTCCGTAGGTTCTAGAAGGATGAGAAGGACTACCCGCGATCGCTAAAATATAAGCCATTTGACAAAAACCTCTTGATTTAATTAATTTTTAACTAATCTACAGTTGCTACTGTTGTTTCTCTAAGTTGTTCTTTAAGCTGTTGGGGAAATTCTCGGTTAGCAACAATTTCACCAAAAGGACTTAATAATTGTGGTTCTACTGTTGGTAAATTATCCAAAGGTAAACGAGGAAAAAGCAATTCTGCTACCCGATAAGCTTCCTCTAAATGGGGATAACCAGAGAAAATAAAAGTATCAATTCCTATGTCCGTATATTCCTGCATTCTTCTAGCAACAGTATCAGGATCACCTACTAATGCAGTTCCCGCACCACCACGAACTAAACCAATTCCTGCCCATAAATTAGGGCTAATTTCTAACGCTTCCCGACTGCCATTATGTAATGCCTTCATCCGCTGTTGTCCAACAGAATCCATGCGAGAATAGGCTTGTTGAGCTTTATGAATAGCTGCATCATCTACATAACGAATCAAATCATTAGCAGCATCCCAAGCCTGACTTTCAGTTTCTCTAACAATGACATGAAGACGAATCCCAAAGCTTAATGTTCTCCCTTGTGCTTGAGCTAAACGTCTCACAGAGGCAATTTTCTCTGCTACTTGTTCAGGTGGTTCACCCCAAGTCAAATAAACATCAACGTGCTTGGCAGCAATTACTTGAGCAATCGGAGAAGAACCACCAAACCACAAAGGGGGATGAGGTTTTTGGACATTAGGAAATAGGATTTTCCCTTCTTTAATATTGAGATAATCACCTTCAAAGTTAGAAATTTCACCTCCAGCAATTTCTCGCCAAACTGTTAAAAATTCATCAGTTAACTGATAGCGATCATCATGACTAAGATGCAAACCATCACCAGCTAATTCAACAGGATCACCACCAGTCACGACATTAATTAATAATCGTCCGCCAGAAATTCTATCAAAAGTTGCTGCCATTCTTGCCGCTACTCCTGGTGACATCAACCCTGGACGGATTGCTACTAAAAACCGCATTTTTTTAGTGTGCGTTACCAAAGTTGAAGCCAAAATCCAGGCATCTTCACAGGAACGACCAGTGGGTAATAAAGCCCCTGTAAACCCTAATTGATCAACCGCTTGGGCAATTTGTCGCCAATAATCAAAATTCACTGAACGACCACCTATAGCAGTTCCTAGATAGCGTCCATCACCATGTGTGGGAATAAACCAAAGAACTTGCATGATATTTAAGTGTAAAATTTTTCAATCAATAACTACGCTAAGTCTATCGGTAAACCGTATTATTTGAGTAATGACTAAGAGTATTACATAAATGGACTAAGAAAACAATACTTTTACCAAAATCAACTTTAATCCTATCGAGTATTAGTAGATTAACCCTTTAAATAACTGGGATTCCATTGCAACCAGTAGTTTTCCAAAGCTTTAGCAATTATATCAGCCAGTTTACCGAACAAGGCATAGATTACAATACTTAAAACTACAACATCAGTTTGCATGAATTCTCTAGCATTTGTTGCCATATAGCCAATGCCGGAGTCAGCAGCAATTGTTTCTGCAACAATGAGCGTTAACCACATAATCCCTAAAGAAAACCGCACACCCACTAAAATTGAAGACATAGCCCCTGGGAGAATAATTCGCCAGAATAAACCCCAAGTATTTAAACCGTATATCTTACCCATTTCAATTAATCCGTGATCAACACTACGAATCCCATGAAAAGTGTTTAAATAAATGGGAAACATAACACCTAAAGATACTAGAAATAATCTCGCCTCATCACCAATTCCAAACCATAAAATTACCAATGGAATTAATGCTAAGTTAGGAATATTTCGTAGCATTTGCAGAGATGTATCTAGTAACTTTTCCGCAATAGGAGAAATACCATTAAGTAACCCTAAACTAAAGCCAATACTTCCCCCCAATAAAAAACCAGATATTGCTCTTAGAGAGCTAATACCAATATTTCTGGGAAGTTCACCGCTTTGAGTTAATTTAATAGCAGCCGTAACAACTGCTAAAGGTGCGGGTAATATTCTTGTAGGAATAACACCAATAGAAGACAAAAACTGCCACACTACAATTATTGTAATTGGTACAACCCAGGGTATGAATGATTGGAAATAGCGATTTTTGATAAACTTAAACTGGAACTTATTTTTTTTAGTTCCATACTTTGAGAAGAAATCAGTAGCAGGAGAGGAAACTTTCATAATAATTTATTAAGTGATGAGGAAAATAATTATGGCGGGATTTAACCGCCGTGGTAAAAATCAGAATAACTACAGGTTATTTCTTACTAATTCTTTGGGGTGTAATAGCTGCATATTGTTGAGAACTTAAAACCGAATCTTTAATGGCAATTTGTTTAGGAATAACCCCTTCCTTATAAAACAAATCGGCAATGCGTTGTTGTTCAGCAACAAGAGATGAGTTGATTGGACGTAAACGGAATGTCCGTCTACGAACTACCACAGCTAAAAGTGCAGGATCAAGTTTTAGTTCAGGTGCAAGAATTTTCACAACTTCATTAGGATTAGATTCAGCCCATTCTCCTAATTTATCTACCTCTTCTAAAACTATCCGCACAACTTCTGGATTTTCCACAGCAAAACTCCGTCTAGCCATATAAAATCCGCCTTGAGTGGCAATTCTGGAAGCATTTCTTAAAACACGAGCATTAGCATTTTTTTGGACGAATGCAACAAATGGGTCCCAAGCAACCCAAGCATCAATTTTCTTTTGAATAAAAGCATCACGGGCTTCTGCTGGAGTTAAACTAACTGCTTGGATATCGCTATATTTTAAACCTACTTCACCTAATGCTCTAAGTAGTAAATAATGTGATGCTGATCCTTTTTGAAAAACAACTTTCTTCCCTTTAAGATCCTTAACTGTCTTAATAGGAGAATCTGGCTGCACAACAATAGCACTACCTTCACCTTTACTAGGTTTACGTCCAGCAATATAAGCTAATTGAGCGCCAGCAGCTTGAGCAAAAATGGGTGGTGTTTCTCCTACAGAACCAATATCAACCCTATTTGCATTCATCGCTTCCATTAATTGTGGACCAGCGGGAAATGCAGACCATTCTACCTTGATACCTAAAGGCTCAAGACGCTTATCTACCACTCCTTTGATTTTCACAATATCACCAGATGTTTGATAAGCAAGTCGGACTACTTTTGTCTTGATACCTGTTTTGTTAGTAGCATTTTGAGCTTGTACTATACTAGTCGCAATAGGAGCAGAAAGAAGAGCTAAGGCTAATGCTGAGTATTGAAAGAATTTCTGTAAAACTGTGCGTCGTGGTAACTTAAAGTTCATAATTATGTCTCATCACTTAATTTCAATTCAAATTGTTTTATTACTGTTTGACTACAAAACCTAAAATGGGCGACTACCCGCTAAACTAATGCGTTTCATAACCCGACGTTGATTAGGATCAAAAGCTTGGCGATAATGCAAAGTAGATTGATTATCCCAGTAGACAATATCGCCTACAGACCATTGATGTTGATAATAAAATTGAGGTTGATGCAGATGATTTCTCAACTGTTCAATTAATTCTTTGCCCTCTTGGGGTTCTAAACCAACAACTTCAACTTCTGTGGTGTAATCTAAATACAAAATCTTCTTACCACTCTCTGGATGTGTTCTCACCAATGGGTGAGGAAAGACAGGACTAATGAGAGGAATATTCTTATTCTCACGATATTTTTGGCGAGGTTCTCCTGGCTTATTTAAAAATGGATTATAAGTAATCAACCGCAAATCGGCAATTCGTTGTTTGGTTGATTCATCCAAAGTTTCATAAGCTAAATTGAGATTTAAGCATGCAGTATCTCCACCTTCAGATGGTACTTCTAAAGCATAAAGTAGAGAACCACTAGAAGGATAGGGTGTCCATTTATGATCAGAATGAAAGGCTAATTCACCTGTACCTGTGTAACCACCATCAACATTAGAAACGGGAATTATAACTGGTGTTACTCCTGGACCAGAAGCGAGAACTGGAACATTATCTGGTGGGACAAATAATGAACCAAAATTAAAAGTAAAGTTCAAAAACTGCTCATCATTAAGATGTTGATTTTTGAAAATGAGAATATGATAATCTCTAAGTGCTTGTTTTAATTCTAAAATAACTTCAGGTAGAACTTTTTTACTAGCATCTAGTTCATTAATAACTGCTCCTAATGGTGCATCAAGACGAGTAATTTGGAAATTAGTTAAAGTAAGTGTTGCCATAGTTAAAAATTAAATTCATTCAAGTTTCATAGTTTTGTCAAAAATCAATTTAAGTTTTACTTCTTTTTACTTTCTCCCAAAAATAAAGAGAAATAAAACTATTATAAATTGCTATTTTTTAGCAAGCACTTCCTTCGGAGTAATTGCAGCATATTGTTGAGGAGTTAAAAACCCATCTCTAACATTTACTTTTTTAGGTATAAGCCCCAAAAGCTCCTAATCGTTTTTCTAAAATGCCTTTTTTTTCTAAAACTGCTAAGGCTGTAAGCTGTTTAGAACGAACTATTCGGACTACTTTCTTGTCATTACTGGCAATTAGTTTACTATTTGTGTTAGTTGTAATAGATGAAATTGCTTGATGTTGAGCGCTATTTTGAGGTGTATTCCAAGTGAATAACGCAGCAGATAGGACTAAACTAGAGCTAAAAGCGGATAAAGCAGAACGACGAGTGATCCGTTTGTTTTTCCATGATTTCAATTTAGTTTCCCAATTCAGCATGATTGAATTCTCCTTTTTTGTGAACATTTTCTAGTTTTGTTAAATATTTAAGAAAGTGAGGTAGAAAAAATAATCTACCTCAACACGGCATGAGGAAACCTAAAAATAACTGACAGTAATGCTTGGTAAGCCATGTAGAGAATATCAGTTATAAGTCAAATACCAAGATTGTTTAAATCCTAAGATTAGGAAAGAGAAGTTGAGAAAAATTGGCTTTCTCACTTTTCACCAATATCACCTACTAACTCTAAATAATCTCAGAAGGCGCTGGGAAATTTCTGGGTATGAACTTCGGTGTTGATCAGAGGATAGTCTAGATAACACCGTGGGCTGACTACTTGAACGCCTATCTGTGCAAATTTGGCTTTTCGCAGACTTTCTATGGCGATAGTCATAATTTTTGCTCCAAACAGTTTCTAGTAATGGCATTTAAGCAGATACAGAATTCAATAAATAAGAAGAAGACGATGATGAAGATCCAGTTTGTAGTGATTCTTGTTTACCCATAACTCTATCTAAAATTCTCTCTACGAGCTTCGCAAACTTTGCATCTCCTCTAGCCCGTGGACGGGGCAGATTTAATTATTGTAATTTAAAACCCAAACTATTCAGAATTTCCTTTAATCTATGCCGACCAGATAAAGATTCAGCCGATGCTACCCTTTTACTAGAATGTTCCGACCAATCACCAGGAATATTGATATGTTGTGAATTGTAGAATTTCTCCATGATTTGGTTATATTCTGATATTCCTTGCTCTTGTTGGGCAAGTTGATATGTTTCTCGATGTAATATCACTGATTGAGATAAACGTGGTTTAATTGCCACATTCACAATGGGATCAGCATAGCCTACACACAAACCGAAAACAGCAACTACATGAGGAGGTAAATTCAATATCTGCGCTACCTCTTCTGGTTTATTTCGTAATGCACCGATATACACAGTTCCCAACCCGATAGATTCTGCTGCGACTACAGCATTTTGTGCTGCTAATGCGGCATCTATAGCTGCCATTAAAAACATTTCCAAATAATCTAAACCTTCATGAGGTAGTCCGCGATTTTCGGCAATGTGAGTGAGTCTGGCTAAATCTGCTAACCACACTAAAAATAAAGGAGATTGGCGAATATGTGCTTGATTATTAGTTAGTTTTGATAATTCTTCTTTGCGATTTGCATCTTCAACTGCTACTACACTCCAGGTTTGGAGATTGGAGGAAGTAGAAGCAGATTGAGCAGCAGCAATTAAAACTTCTAAAGTTCCTGGGGGTAAAGCATCAGGTAAATAAGCACGAATTGAACGATGGGATAACAGAGTTGCTAAGGTGTCACTCCAGGGAATATCTGGATTGAAGTTATTATGACCATAGCGATGATTAAGTAATTCAGTTGGGTTAGTCATAACTTGCAGAAAAATGATTATGAAAATGTCAGAATCAGGATTTACAGGATTAAAGGATTAAGAGGATTAAAATGTCTGAATCAGGATGTCCAGGATTTAAGGATTAACGGGATGAAAATGTCTGAATCAGGATGTCCAGGATTTAAGGATTAACTGGATGAAAATGTCTGAATCAGGTGGTTATCGAGCGAAGTCGAGATAATGTCCAAGATTTAAGGATTAACGGGATTAAAGACTTTTGATAAATACGAAATCCTACAAATCTTCAAATCTTGTAAATCCTGATTTATGCGTTAAAATCTGAAGGTGGTACGTAACCAACCCACCAAACTAGCAGGATTAGTAGTATCTGAATTTGGCGCTGTTACCCAAATAAATCCAGGTGTAACTTCAATGTTATTAGTCAGTTTATATTGATACCATCCCTCAACGTGCAGAGAGGTATCTTTGTCGGCTTGACCCTTACCTGCTCCCAAATCTACATTTTTACTAAGTGCAGTTAGTGTTGGTGCTACACCCACAAAAATAGCTCCTAAACTACCTTTTTTTCCTAAATCAGGAGATGTTAGTCCTACTCCCCAGTTCCAGACTTGACCATCTCCTTGTCCCAAATAACGATGGGCTGAATAACCTACAAAAGTATTAGCTGTTAACTTGGGGCTAAATCTATATAATGCCCCAAGTCCGTAAAGATTTCCTACTGTTCCTTGATCAACAATGCCCTGAGCTGCGTTGGCTGGGTTAGTGGAAATGGTGCTATTTGCTAGGTTACTTCCCGCCGCCGGACCAAAGTTTGTTCCACCTTGACCTAAAGTACCCGCTGGACTATAGGTGTTAGCGTAACTCAAACCTACACGGAAATTCTTTTTGGGGCTAAAGTATGTTATCTGTCCAAATGCTACATATCTACCTGTAAATAAGCCATTCTTAGGTGCGGGATTATCACCATTAGGCGCACTGTATGATGCACCTAATTGCCACTGTTTACTTAGGTCGTGAAGTATGGCAATTCCAGGGCCTGTATCTCCATAGTTATAGACCATATTCCGCCGGGAAAATCGAGAAATCCCGTTAGAAGCTGACCCTTCAAATGGGTTTGTTGGACCACTTAAACCAATCTCGTTTGCTCCATCAGATTGGGCAAAAATGTTAAATTGGGTCTTTTTACCAACTGGAAACCGATAACGGATACCACCAACAGAAATCTGATTTGCGCCAAAACTAGGACTGGCATTATCGGCAGTTCTACTGTCAAATGTACCAAATATTCCGCCAGTGGGATTATTTGTGCTAAGTCCTGTTCCAGTTCCTCTAGGATTAGGTACTCCACCTAATGAGTTAATATTTCCACCGGAAAGTGTTAATCGTAGTTGATCTTTACCAGTAAAACTACTACTTAATATTAAGCGAGTCCGCTGGGAAAATGTAATGGTGCTGGGTGCGGGTTGTTTGGTAACGACGTTATTCCCGGCTAAAACTCCACCAACTACAAACTGCACTTCACCTTGTAGCTTAGTTGTTGTTGAAAATTGATTACCTTCTAATTCTGTGGTTCGTGCTTCTATTGTCTGTAATCTTCCGCGTAATACAGTAAGTTCGGTATTAAATTCTTCAGTTAGTCGTTGTATGCTTTCCAAATCTGCTTTTAGAGCTAAATCAGATGTAGATGCAGCAATAAGTTTATTGACTTGATCTAAACAAGCATTTAACCCTGCGGCAAATTCATAGCGAGTCAAGGCTCGATTACCACGATATTTAGTATCAGAACCTACTAAGCAGTTATAACGTTCTATAAGAGATTTTAAGGCCTCATAAGCCCAGTCAGAGGGTTGGACATCTGAAAGCTGGGATACAGATGTAACTTGTGATTCATCTGGTAAAGAGGAAGGTTCTTTTTGGGCAATTATTTGAGTAATGTTGTTCAAGTCAGGAGCATTGATGCTGACTGATGATAAAGTCTCTTTGTTTGTTGTTTCACGTTCTCCTCTTATTTCACTAGCAGAAGTTTTTGTACTAGCTGCTAAGACTAATAGGAATACAGACATGGGCAAAGTAAGCAATAAATTCCAAGCAGTTTTTTTCATTTTGATAACCTCACACACACAAAATTTAAGGCAGTCCGAAATCATCAATAATTTCGGACTTACCAGAGGAAAGATCAAGGAACTTCTCAGATAGAAATTTTCGGTAATACGTCCATTGAGACTGGTTTTGTATTCGTAGTGACAGGAAAGCCTATAGTAGCAACTAAATTACCCTATATTAGATAATCCGGTAATTTGGTCAAGTTACTGTAGTTAATCTGTGATAGATAGCAGTATTTCACAAAAAATCTAGAATTTGAGTATTGGTGGATACATTTTTCATAATTTTAAATTAATTGCTACAAAGGGTTGTATGTCTAAAATTTGTATGATAGTATGCTTTTTCAGGTGTTAACTCCGTTAAATCAGTAGATTTAGTGTAGTTTGATGGAATAGTGATATTTTTAGTTTTTGTAGCAAAATGGAATCAGGAGAATCATTTAAACATTATGAAATACAATCAACTTGGTGCAAGCGACCTCAATGTTTCAGAAATTTGCTTGGGAACTATGACCTATGGGCATCAAAATACTATTGAGGATGCACATGAGCAACTTGACTATGCTGTTACCCAAGGGATAAATTTCTTAGATGCGGCAGAAATGTATCCCGTCCCTCCTCGTGGTGAAACCCAAGGGAAAACTGAGGCTTATATTGGTGAATGGTTGAAGAAACAGCAACGAGATAAATTAATTGTAGCTACTAAGATTGCTGGTCCGGGTCGTCCTTTTTCTTGGTTGAGGGGTGGAAATAATAAAGTTGACCGTGATAATATTACACAGGCAGTAAATGATAGTTTGCAGAGATTACAAACTGATTATGTAGATTTGTATCAAATTCATTGGCCTGATCGTTATGTTCCGACATTTGGACAAACAAGTTATAATCCAGAATCAGAAAGGGAATCTGTGCCTATTGCGGAACAGTTACAGGCTTTTGCTGATGTGATTAAAGCTGGGAAGATTCGCTATTTGGGTTTAAGTAATGAAACGCCTTGGGGGGTGAGCGAGTTTGTTCGCATTGCTAATGATTTGGGATTACCTAAAGTTGTGACAACTCAAAATGCTTACAATTTATTAAATCGTAATTTTGAATCAGGTTTAGCTGAAGTTTATCGTTATACAGATGTGGGTTTATTGGCTTATAGTCCCCTGGGTTTTGGGTTTTTGACTGGTAAATACATAGAGAATCAACAGTTAGAAAATACGAGAATAACTCTATTTTCAGGTTTTGGACAACGTTATTTAAAACCCAATGTGCAGGAAGCGGTGAAGGCTTATGTGGAGGTTGCTAAAAAGTATAATCTGTCACCTGCTCAATTAGCGATCGCATTTGTCAAAAGTCGTTGGTTTGTGAAAAGCACAATTATTGGCGCAACAACTTTGGCACAATTGCAGGAAAATATAGATAGTGTCAATGTGGTTTTAGATCAAGAGATTTTCGCAGAAATAGATGCAATTCATACTCGTTATCCTAATCCAGCACCTTAACCAGATTTTGTAAAAAATACAAAGCGGGATTCTCACCTCACTTAATAAGTAGCTTGACACAATTAAATATAAAACCTCTCCCTAACCCTCTCCACAAGGAGAGGGAAAAGGAATAAATCTTGATACTGGAGAGACTTTGACTCCCCCTTCCCTGGTAGGGAAGGGGGGTGGGGGGTTAGGTTTGTATTATATTTTTTAACGCCCACTTACTTATTAATGATAGTGAGAGTTACTTTATGAAAAAAAATGTTATTATCTGATTCTGTTACTATTACTGATGTAGAAGCAGCGCAAAAAAGGCTTTTAGGTATTGCCCATCAAACACCAGTAATTACTTCTAATACTTTCAATAAACTGACTAAAAGCCAAGTATTTTTTAAATGCGAAAATTTTCAACGGACAGGAGCATTTAAGTTTCGTGGCGCTTATAATGCTTTAGTTCAATTATCAGCCCAGCAAAAAATAAAAGGCGTTATTACCTATTCTTCAGGAAATCATGGACAAGCGATCGCTTTAGCCGGAAAATTACTCAATATTCCCACAGTTGTAGTTATGCCTGATAATGCACCAATAGTCAAACAAACTGCTACTCGCGGTTATGGTGCAGAAGTCATTTTATACAGCCCTGACACAACTAACCGGGAAGAATTAACCAAAAGTCTCGCAGTAGAACGCGAATTAACTTTAATTCCCCCCTATGATCATCGTCATATAATTGCTGGACAAGGTACAACTGCATTAGAACTAATTCAGGAAGTGGGACAACTAGATTACTTATTAGTATGTTGTGGTGGTGGTGGATTAATTTCTGGTTGTGCAGTTGCGACAAAAGCGGTTTTACCTAATTGTCAAATAATCGGTGTAGAACCGGAATTAGCCGATGATGCTACTCGCTCCTTTTATACCAAAACCCTGCAAATTGTCCATAATCCCCATACCATTGCTGATGGTGCAAGAACTCCCAGTTTGGGTAAAATCACCTTTCCCTTAGTCTTGGAATATGTAGATGATATGGTGACAGTATCAGATGCAGGCATAATTCGCACCATGTTTTTGATTTGGGAACGCTTAAAAATCGTTGTTGAACCTACCGGAGTTATAGCTGCAACAGCATTATTAGAAGGTGTAGTTAAAGCACCGGGTGCGAGAATTGGCGTAATTATCAGTGGTGGAAATGTAGATTTATTACAAGTTAGTCAATTGAAACAACTTAATCATCTTTTGCATTACTAGATAAATAATTATCTAACTACTTGATTTTCCCCAAATTGATATGGTAGTCTGTGTTTATATTTAATCTACGGTTTTTTGATAGACATACCGTATTTTTATGTTATAGTGATGAAAGACACTGTTGAGAATCTGAATTTTTAGCAATCGGGAATCTTCTTTTATGGCAAAAGATTGGTTAGAATGGCACGATCTTTACAACACTGAACCCAAATTACAGCAACGGCTAGAAATCGTGCAGGAATATATTTCCTATGGTTTGGATAACTCCCCAACTGGTACTATTCGAGTAGTTAGTGCTTGCGCTGGTGATGGACGAGATTTGTTAGGAACATTAGCAAATCATCCTCGCGCTAAAGATGTATATGCAAGATTAGTAGAAATCAATCCCCAGTTAGTTAAACATGGGCGCGAAACAATAGAATCATTAAATCTAACAAAACAAATTGAGTTTATCAATGGTGATGCAACTGCTGCTGATAACTATGTAGGAGCAGTACCCGCAGATATTGTGATTGTTTGTGGAATTTTTGGGAATTTAGCTGATGAAAATGAACTCAATCGTTTATTAGGAAACTTGAGCTTTTTGAGTAAAAAAGGTGCTTTTGTTCTCTGGACTCGTGGACATTCTAACGGTATTGCTTATTCAGAAACCGTGCGTAAATACTTCCGTGATTTTGGATTTGAAGAAGTTAACTTTAAACTCACAGCCACAGGAGATATGGGAGTAGGGATTCATCGTTATTTAGGTGAAAATTTACCTACACCCAAAGAAGAACAACTATTTGTATTTTCTGGCGTTCCAAATAAAGCGAGGTAACAAATGTCCATTACAAGCACTACCATATCTAATTGGGATCAATTATTAGAAAGCGCTCGACAAAATACCCCCGCCCGTCGAGTCAAAAGACCAGGACAAGCACCTTCTACTGCTCCTATTCCTAGCAGTTTACATAAACTTTCCCCGGAGAGAAAACCGCCGATATTGTTATATAGAGATAGTAACTCTTGGTGTCCTTTTTGTGAAAGAGTTTGGTTTGCGTTAGAAGAAAAACAAATTCCCTTTGAAACAGAATTTATTGATCTGAGTAATAAACCGAAATGGTACACAGATTTAGTGCCAACAACTCTTGTCCCCGCAGCAAATATTGAGGGCAAATTCATTTATGAATCAAAAGATATTCTTTTAGAATTGGAAGAACACTTTGGAGAAACATTGTTACCTGAAAATCCCGAAGAAAATGCTCTTGCTAGACAATGGGTTGAAGATGCAGAAACTAATGGGTTTCGGGATATTGCCTATAAATTCTTGAGACAACCTCCAGAAGATGCCAAAGAATTAGCAAATTTAGAAGCAGAATTTGAAGCTAAATTAGATGAAATTGAAAAAACTTTAGGTAGATACTCAAAACCATATTTTTTATCAACATTTAGTTTGGTAGATATTATGTATAGTCCCCATTTAGATAGATTGGCGGCTAATTTACCAGTATATAGAGGATATCACATCAAAGGAAATCCTCGTTTTCCTCTCATCAATGTTTGGTTTGCAGCACTTAAAAAACGTCCTGCTTACAACAGAGTTAAATCAGACAATATTACTAATAATTTACTTTTACGCCGTAGATTTGGTGTAGAACCTATTGGTAATCCCTTACCTTTAGACTTAGCTGATGCTGAATTTATTGAATATCGAGCAGAAGCGGCTGAAAGATTAAGTGATAATCGAGAAACTGCTATTGGCGATATTCTCAAAAATTCAGGAGTTCAATCTTTAGGTGATATCTCAATAATCAAAGAAATTGTTGATTTTCACCTCAGACTATTAGCTGATTATCTCCTTAATGGTAATAACGAACTATTACTAGGAGGAAGAACAGGTGGAAAAGAAAGTATAGATCCAATTATGGCGGCTACAGGGGCTATTACACTAGCTTATGTGAGAAATAGGATTTGTGCGCCACGAGATATGAGTGCTGGTGCTGCTACTGCATTGCGAGCCGCAGTAGATAAGCTTTTGGCATCTATTTATTGATTTCATTTCATCCAAAGAGGAATCAAAATGACTGATTTTAAAAAGGTTAATGATGATTTGAGTATCGCTGGACAAATTTCTGCTGAGGAATTAAGAAAATTAGCAATTGAGGGTTTTAAATCAGTTTTGAATTTACGTGATCCTGATGAAAATGGTTTTTTCCATGATGAAAAGCAAGAAGCACAAATTGTAGGATTGGAATATACAAACATTCCTTTAAATTCTCAAGCACCAAATCAAGAATTAACAGCAGAAGCAATTCTAGAAATTGATCATTTACCCAAACCAATTTTAATTCACTGTGCTGGTGGTGCAAGAGCCGGAGGAATAGCCTTAATTGCAGAAGCAATTCAATCAGGTTTTACTTATGAACAAATTGCTCAAAAAGCTAATGAATTGGGCATTAATTTAGAACAGCCACATCTCAAGCAATTTCTCTTAGAAAATTTTGCAGTTAAGCAAATTTAGATTTTTCAAATTATTTGGTTTGTAAATTTATCAGGGGGTACAATTTTTTATGAGTTTAGAACTAAATCTATCAGGTAAAACAGCAATTGTTACAGGTGGTAGTGCAGGAATTGGGTTAGCTACAGCTAAAGCTTTGTATAGTGAAGGTGTGAATGTAGTTATTGCTGCTCGCAATCAAGAAAAACTTTATCAAGCAATAGTTGATATTCAATATTTACCCAATACAGAGGCTAAAGTTATTAGCGTTAGTGCCGACTTAACTACAGCAGAAGATGTTGAGAAGGTTGTTTCTACAACAATTGAACAATTTGGTAAAATTGACATCTTGATTAATAATGCTGGTTCAGCCCGTGCGGGTTCATTTTTAGAATTAAGTGATGAAGCATTTTTAGATGCTTGGAATTTAAAACTTTTGGGGTACATTCGATTAGTTAGAGCCGTTGTTCCCTATTTGAAAAATCAAGGTGATGGACGCATTGTTAACATTATTGGTGGTGCTGGACGCACACCCCGCCCCAACTTCCTACCAGGAGGAACATCCAATGCGGCTCTACTCAACTTTACAAGAGGCATTTCTAAAGAATTAGCCCTAGATAATATTAGAATTAATGCCATTTCTCCTGGTTTAACAGACACAGAAAGAGCGAAAACTTTAGCAGTGCAAAATGCCCAAAGTTTAGGTATTACGGTAGATGAATATAAAGCCCAAGCAGTGAAATCAATTCCTTTAGGAAAAATCGTCAAGCCTGAAGAAATTGCTGCACTAGCTTTATTTTTAGTTTCTGATTTAGCTGCTTCTATAACTGGTGCAGAAATTCAAGTTGATGGTGGAACTACACCAGGAGTTTAAGTTATTGCGTAGGTTGGGTTAAGCGACAGCGCAACCCAACAAAATTCTGAAAATGTTGGGTTTCCTTACGTCAACCCAACCTACGATTTTTCAATAAATTAATGTTAAAAAAAAGAGGAATTTCCATGACTCAGAAACAATTATTTTCCCAAGATAGCGATATTGATCAAACCTTATTAGCTGATGTATTAGTAATTGGTGGTGGCCCGGCTGGAACTTGGTCAGCTTGGAGTGCTGCTAATGGTGGTGCAAAAGTGGTTTTGGTGGACAAAGGCTATTGCGGTACAAGTGGCTGTGCCGCTGCATCAGGTAACGGTGTATGGTGTGTTGCACCAGAACCCGACAGTCGAGAGGCTGCAATGGCTTCTAGGGAGGCTTTAGGAGGATTTTTATCTAGCCGAGATTGGATGCAACGGGTCCTAGATCAAACTTATGCGAACGTCAACCAACTAGCTGATTGGGGTTATCCTTTCCCTACAGATGAAGAAGGTAAACCCTATCGGCGCAGTCTGCAAGGTCCAGAATATATGCGCTTGATGCGATCGCAAATAAAACGGGCAGGAGTGAAAATTTTAGATCACAGTCCGGCTTTGCAGTTGTTGGTAGATGCAGAAGGGGCTGTAGCTGGGGCGACGGGGGTTAACCGTCAGACTGGAGAAAAGTGGGTTGTGCGATGCCTTCGGCGAGCGCAGCTATCGCATTCAGTGATCATTGCTACTGGAGGCTGTGCTTTTTTGAGTAAAGCCTTGGGTTGCAATGTGCTAACAGGTGATGGATATCTCATGGCGGCCGAAGCGGGTGCAGATATGTCAGGAATGGAGTTTTCCAACGCCTATGGCATCGCACCTGCTTTTTCTTCTGTCACCAAAACCTTATTCTATAATTGGGCAACTTTCACCTACGAAGATGGGACACCTATCCCCGGTGCTGGTTCACAAAAAGGGCGTTCTGTCATTGCCGAAACCTTGATAACTCAGCCTGTTTATTGCATCATAGACAAAGCCTCAGAAGAAATGCAGGTAACAATGCGTTTATCCCAACCCAATTTCTTTCTACCTTTTGATCGTGCAGGTATTAATCCCTTTACTCAACGTTTCCCTGTAACTCTGCGCTTAGAGGGGACTGTCCGGGGTACAGGTGGCATTAGAATTACTGATTATACTTGTGCTACTTCAGTACGTGGACTCTATGCTGCTGGTGATGCAGCCACAAGGGAATTAATTTGTGGTGGTTTTACTGGTGGCGGTAGTCATAATGCAGCTTGGGCGCTATCTTCAGGGTATTGGGCAGGACAGTCTGCGGCTACATACTCCCATAATTTAGGTGTGCAAGCCAACCAACGACCAGTTCAAGCTGTAGGTAGTGTAGGATTTATTTCTGGTAGTGAAAAACAAATTCACAGTGAAGACATCATCAAAGCCACTCAAGCGGAAGTTTTTCCATACAATCGCAATTATTTCCGTAACGAACAAACTTTAACGGAATCATTGCAAAGATTACATTCTCTGTGGGATGAAATTCGTAATAGTCAAGTTGCAGATAATAGTAATATTGTCCGCACCAGGGAAGCTGCGGGAATGGTAGCCACAGCTAGATGGATGTATAGCAGTGCTTTGGAACGCAGAGAAACTCGCGGAATGCACAAACATTTAGATTATCCAGAACAGGATACTAATCAACAACATCATTTAATTAGTGGTGGTTTGGATCAAGTTTGGGTAAAAGCTGCACCTATACAGGATACAAAAGCAAAAGAACTTGTAACTGTTTAATTGTAGGTTGGATTGACGCAAGGAAACCCAACATCATAGCAATTCTTAGTCAAGTAAGGTACAACTCTTAGTCAAGTAAGGTACAACAAAAAATAATTAACCGCAGATGGAAGATGATGGACGCAGATAAACGCAGATAAATTTGTCAGGAAAGGTTATATCAAAACTTTTGTTGGGTTGCGCTGTCGCTTAACCCAACCTACATCAATATAAATTTTGGATCAACTTTGGTTTTTTATTATGATTGAATTAGTTAGTGAATCCCGGTGCATTGAATGTAATATCTGTGTTAAAGTTTGCCCGACAAACGTATTTGATAAAGTACCGAATGCACCTCCAAGAATTGCCAGACAAAGCGACTGTCAAACTTGTTTTATGTGTGAATTATACTGTCCGGTTGATGCGCTGTATGTTTCACCCGATGTAGAACCATTAACAGGAATTAATGAACAATCATTAGCAGAAACTCAACTTTTAGGCAGTTATCGCAAAAATATTGGTTGGGGAAAATCTGTTACCAATACAGCTAAACAAGATTCAACATATCAATTGTTGCAGAAGATGAAATAGAACATCAAAAATAATCGAAGTTATCAATTATGAAACTCATTTTACCTGTAGAAATTGCTGATGAAATTGAGCCACATTTACCTGAAAATAATACTATAGTGCGTGTAGATGGTGAAGGAAATATAGATGGTGATGCCACAGATGCAGAAGTTTATTTTAGTTGGTTTTATCTCAAACCTACTACTTTACATCGAGTGTTAGATGCTGCACCTTCATTACGTTGGCATCATGCCCCAAATGCGGGTGTAAATCATATTTTGACACCAAAACATTTAGAACGGGATTTAATTTTAACTAATGGTTCTGGAGTACATGGTATTCCCATTGCTGAATTTGTGATTGCTTATTTATTGGCTTATTCTAAGCGATTACCAAGTTTATATAAACTACAAAATGAGCATGATTGGCAAAGAGGTTTACCAATTCAGGAATTATTCGATAAAACTTTATTAATTATTGGCACAGGTGGAATTGGTCAAGAAATTGCGGTTCGTGCTAAAGCTTTTGGAATGCGGATTTTTGGTAGTTCTCGTAATGCAAGACCATTACCAAATTTTGATAAAGTAAGTAAGTCGGCCCAATAAAATCGATATATGTTTAGTTTTGTAAAAACCGTGAAACACCCTATTTATAAGGTATTCGTTAATTTATATTTCGTTACATAGATTGATTTTTTAACGCCGACCTACTTAGTGGGTGCAAATGAATGGAAACAACTACTTCCAGAATCAGATTTTGTGGTGATTGCTACACCTTTAACGCCGGAAACAAAGGGAATGATTGATGTAGATACCCTGCGTTTATTTCGCCCTGACTCCTATTTAATTAATATTGCACGGGGGGCAATTGTTGATGAATCAGCACTTAATAAAGCTTTACAAGCAGGTTGGATTGCTGGTGCAGCTTTAGATACAGTCTTTACAGAACCATTGCCAACAGAGAGTCCTTTGTGGACGTTGCCAAATATTTTTATTACCCCCCATTGTTCTGGTAATTCTCCTAGAGTAAAAGAGAGAACACTTGCCCTATTTATAGATAACTTCAACCGCTATAATCAAGGTAAGCCTTTACGTAATGTGGTAGATAAAACTGCTGGTTATTAGGAATTTTTATTCGTCAAAATAGGAAAACCAGATTTTTTTTGATATAATCTACAGTAAGCCTATCGAGTTGCTGTACTTTAGTTTTTTATTGACAAGAGAATTTATCATGACATTAGCCCAAGACATTAATATTCAGATCCATCAAAAAGCATATCCTCATTTTTTAGGGAAGGGATCAGAACTAGGAGTATCCTTATTTAAGGGGACATGGTGGTATATTCATCCTTATATAATAGTTTTCAAAATCATGCTGCTTGCTTTTGCTAGTCTCAGTTTTTTATATATTCATTACTCTAGGCAAAAGCTAATTAAAATTTTTCAGAATAGCAGTGTTTAAAAAAAAAGAATGACTAAGATTACAAAATTACAGGCTGTATCTTATTTAGCTCCTAATTATTTTGGACTATATCAGGAGATTACAGCTTATTTAGGTCGTGTTTTACAAGTAGAAATTGCACTACATCAAAGTAAATACGACCCCTTAAAAGACACTCTATTATTTAAAGACCAAATAGATTTGGCTTTTATTTGTGGATTACCACTAATTCGTTATAGTCAAATAGCACCAAATCAATTACAGACATTAGTTGCGCCTGTGATGCAATCATCTCGATATGGTAATTGTCCTGTATACTATGCAGATGTGATTGTTAAGACTAATAGCAATATTCAGAAGTTTGCTGATTTATCAGGGAAAACTTTTTGCTATAATGACTCTGGTTCTAATAGTGGTTATCATTTACTTTGGCGGTGGTTGAGTCAAGAAAAATATCCACCTAATTTCTTGGGAAAATCTCTAGAATCAGGTTCTCATCAACGTTCTATTCGTTGGGTAGTTGAAGGACTGGTTGATTGTGCAGCCATTGATAGTGTTGTATTAGAACAAGAATTACGGGATTTTCCTGAATTATCACACCATTTACGTGTGGTGCAAATAATTGGACCTTCTCCGATGCCACCATTGGTAACAGCGCGGCGTTTAGGTATCTCTTTGATTCAGCAAATGCAATTGGCTCTACTCCAACCAGATGCTCAGTTGCAAGAAATTATGAAACAATTTAGTGTTAAGCGTTTTGATGCAGTGAAGTTAGAAAATTATCTGGTACTTAATCAGTGCTAATAATATAGGGACGGGCAAGACTTGTACTGAGCTTGCCGTAGTATGCCCATCCCACAAAATTCTAAGCACTGATAGGATAAATTCGATGCTGCTTTTGTTCGCACAAGAGAGCATCTTGATAAATTTCTGCAAATAATACTCGCTGTGCATGACTTCCCCCAATCTCATGCAACCGCGATAATACAAATTTGAGTTCGTTAACAGTTGTCTGGAAATCACCTTGAGCATGAGCTACCATGCCCTTAGCTGCGGGAATTGCTATCTTTACCCAACTCCTGCGGAGAAAGGGATTAATACTCAAGGCGTGATGTTCCATACTTTGAAGCATTTCTTTTACCCAGTTATTGTGTCCAGCTTTGGCAAGGGCATAGACATAATGCAAATCCTGGAATGGTAATGCGTGTTCATCAATGCGACTGTAAAGATAAGGACTGATATCTTGCCAACGGTTGCCTACATCTACCCCACGTAATTCTAGCCGTAATAACATGGAAATTGCCCCTACTTGGTCTTTGGGAGATTGTTTGTTAGCACGTTGCCAAATATGCTCATCGTAGATTTTCAGAACCTTTTCGTAGTTTTCTAATTGCCAATAATACAGTGCTATATGCCACCAGTTGTGGGTATAAAGCATAGAGTTACAGTTGTCCCAGGTATATGCAAAATTCTCCATCCAAATTATTCCCTCCTGGGTTCTTCCCTGAGTTTCCATTACATGACCAATAGCATGATGCGCCCAAGGATCATATCTATTTAAGGCGATTCCTACGGAGCGCTTCGCTATCGCCTCAAGTGCCATTTTTTCTGCTGCTGGTAATTGGTGACATTGTTCTAAGCCAAAGGCCACCATCCCATATAGATAATCTTGTTGGGGATTGTTAGGTAAAACTTTTTGGGCAATTTCTAGTAATTTTTCTTTATTACCTGTATAAAAATAGTGATATTGCCCCTGCTGCACGGAAATTAAATCAGTGGGAAATTGATTGGTAATCTCTTCATGAAGGGCTATTCCTACATCAATCTCTTGATTTGCCCAAGCTAAAATTGCTTCTACGTATAACTGTTCTCTGGCAGTAATTTTGCCTAAATTTCTTTGTGCGACTTGCAAATATGGTTGTGCCTGTTGCCAATCTTTTGTACTTTCTTGACTCAGATGATAAGCGGCTGCATAAGCATTAGCTAAAGCACAATTTGGATCAGCCTCAACTGCTTCTAAAATCGCTGTTTTTGCATCTTTACCATAAGCAAGGGATTGATCAATAAAACGGTTAATAGCAGCGATCGCTTCGGCTGAATCTGTTGTCACTAACAGCCCTTGTCCATCTTTAAGCATGATGAATTCCTTACAGCAAGATTTAAATTCTTAAACTACGGTAACTTGGTCGAAATACCGGGGTTATCAAGTAGATTATGCCACAGCCTCTCCCAATCCGCAAGTAAAAACTACGGTAAGTTGATAGAGTTACTGGATAAGTATACATTTTTGCAAAGCTTTATTTCCGAGAACTACCTCGATGAATGAATGCTGTCGATTGGGTTTAATCTAAATAAATACAAAATTACGGTATAATAGTTAAGTCATTTGAATTGGGTGTTATTAATGCAGCCACTACATTATTAAGTCCATTCAAATCACCAACTCCCGACACAGAGGAAGCTGAATCTGAAACTCTGTTCCCTTTCCAGGCTCTGAGAAAAAATCAAGTTTGCCACTGTGTCGTTCTACCACAATTTGATAGCTAATTGATAATCCTAGTCCTCTTCCTTTTCCCACTGGTTTGGTTGTAAAGAAGGGATCAAATACTCGTAGCTTCGTTTCTGCTCCCATACCTAATCCATTATCTGCAATGTAGATCAAAACCCAACGATTATCTATCACATTAGTCCCAATAGTAATGGTAGGAATAAAATTATTTGGTTGATGGGTAATAGTCTCCTCTAAAGCATCTATGGCATTACTCAAAATATTCATAAATACCTGGTTAAGTTGTCCTGGAGAACAATTCACAATCGGTAAATTTCCATATTCTTTATTAAGAATAATAGTAGGTTCGTGAGAATTACGTTGCAAACGATGCTGCAAAATTAATAATGTATTTTCAATTCCTTCATGAATGTTGACTGCTTTGATTTCTGCTTCATCCAAACGCGAAAATTTTCGCAAAGAATGGACAATATTTCTAATTTTTTCGCTACCCACTCGCATAGAATTGAGTAGTTGAGGGAGATCATTGCTAACAAATCCAAGGTCAAAATTTTCCATTGCTATCTGAATTGTATTTAGGGGTTGTGGATAACATTGTTGGAAAGTTTGAACTATATTTAATAAGCCTTGCACATATTCTTCTAAATAGTTGAGGTTGCCATAAATAAAATTCACTGGATTATTGATT